>NZ_JBTCWL010000030.1:0-43162 GCF_054325275.1 Oryzihumus sp. | reverse complement strand
CGGCAGTTCGAGGGCGCCTGGCCCTACCTCGAGCTCATCGCGGGGGCGGTCGGGGTCGCCGACCCGCTCGACCCCCGGGTGGTCGAGGCGTACTGGGTGGGCAACGGGCTGCTGCCACGGGTGGGCACCGCCGTGGTCGGCGACTCGATGGAGGACCGGTTCCGCCACCGGGCCGGGTCGCGGTTCGCCAGCCTCGCCGAGGGGGTCCTGGCGGGCGGGCTGCCCACGCACAGCTTCCACGTGCTCTGCATCTACCCCTGGATCGGGCTGCTCGGCGACGACCGCCGGCACCAGGCCGCGCTGACCGTCCTCGACCGGTGCCGGATCCGGTGGGGTCAGGTGCTCTCGGTCACCGGCGACCAGGTAGTCGTGGAGTCGCGGGCGCTGACCTGGGACGGCCGCCGCCTCGAGCTCGGACCACCGGGGGTGGAGACCGCGGTGCGGGCCCTCGACGGGTTCACGCTCGCGCCCGACCTCGTGCCCGGCGACTGGGTGGCGCTGCACTGGGAGTGGGTGTGCGACCGGCTCAGCGCCCGGCAGCTGGCCTCCCTGAAGCACTACACCCGGCACCACCTGGGGATCGTCAACAACGGGGTCGATCACCCCGGGCCGGCAGCGGTGCTGGGCTGAGGCACCACCCCGGCGCGGGCCTGGTCGGCGGCACCCGGCAGCACCCAGCGGTGCAGCAGCCGCCAGGTCAGCGGCTCGCCGACCGACCGCGGGCTGTACCCCGGCTCGCGCAGGAGCAGCTCTCCGCCGGCGGTCTCCACGACCAGGTCGGTCCACGGCCCGCGGTAGCGCAGGGCCACCAGCCGTCCGGGCTCCGGACCGTCCGGGGCTGCCCACTCCGGTCGCACGAGGACCCGCCCCTCTGGCAGGTCCAGCACCGCGCCCGGACCGGTGATCCGCGCGGCCCACTCGTGCACCGGGTGGTCGTACACGTCCTGCGGCGTGCCGACCTGCACCACCCGGCTGGCGTCCAGCAGGGCCACCCGATCGGCCAGCGCCAGGGCCTCGGCGGCGTCGTGGGAGGAGTAGACCGCCGCCGCGCCCGTCGCCCGCTGCCGCTCCGCCATCTCCTGCAGGAACACGTCCCGCACGTGCGTGTCCAGGTGTGCCGTGGGCTCGTCGAAGAGGTAGAGCGAGGCACCGCGCGCCAGGGCCCGGGCCAGCCCGACCCGCTGCTGCTCGCCGCCGGACAGCTCCGCGGGGCGCCGCGCGGCCAGGTGCCCCACGTGCAGCCGCCCCAGCAGCTCGGCCGCCTGGCGCCGTGCGGCCTCCCGGGGCACGCCCCGGCGCCGCAGCGGGTAGGCCACCGTGTCGACCGCGCTCAGGTGCGGCCACAGGGCGTTCTGCTGGAACACCACGGCGACGTCGCGGCGCTCCGGCGGCACGGTCTGCCCCGCGCCGGCGACCACCCGACCGCCCAGGAGCACCGTGCCCGAGCGGGGCTGGACGAACCCGGCGACGGTGTCCAGCAGCGTCGACTTGCCCGACCCGGACGGCCCCAGCAGCGCCAGCACCTCCCCGGTGGACACCTGCAGGTCGACACCCTGCAGGGCGGGGACGCCGCCGTGGTCCACGGAGAGGTCGCGGACCTCCATGCTGTATTCGCGGGTGGTCCCGACCGGGGGCGGCTCACCGCGCACGGTGCGCCCCCACCGCGTCCGCGGGCGTGGGGGCGCCCGCGGACGGCATACGCAGGTGTCGGGCCAGCAGCCAGACCAGCAGCCCGGGCACGAGCACCAGGAGGGTCAGCAGGACCGACAGCGCCGAGGTGACGCCGATGCCGCCGAGCTCCTGCGCATTCAGCACCACCACGGCCACGGTCTGGCTGCCCGGGCCGTAGAGCAGGGAGGACATCGTGAGCTCGTGCAGGCAGGTCAGCAGGCAGACCAGCCAGGCGGTGAGGAGGGCGGGGGCGAGGGGGCGCAGCGCGACGGTCCGGGCCGCGGTGAGGGGCCCGGACCCGGAGACCCGGGCCGCCCGCAGCTCGTACACCGGCATCCTGTCGAGCGCGCCGGAGACCGGACGGTGGGCGTAGGCCCAGAGCTTGGTGACGTAGGCGAGCAGGATGATCGCCAGCGTGCCGCCCAGCCACCGGCCGTAGGCGATGAGCAGGGCGACCGCCACGGTGGACCCGGGCAGCACCAGGGTGAGCGTGACGACGGTGCCCAGTAGGCGGCCGCCCCGGCGTCGTTCGAGGACGGCCACGGCGCCGCCGAGGAGGGTGAGGAGGGTGGCCGCCGTGACGCCCAGGAGCACGCTGCGGCCGATGGCGGCCAGCGTGTCCGGGCCGGCCGCGGCGCGGAAGTGGTCAAGGGTCCAGTTCGACGGGGTGGGGGGCACGCCGACGGCGCGGGTGACCGACGCGGCGCCCAGGGCAAGGAGCGGGACCACTGCCGTGAACAGCAGCCAGAGCGCCAGCACCCCGGCCACGACCCGGCCGGCCGCCCGGCTGCCCTCGGCGGACGCGACGGGCGAGGTGTGGCCCTGACGCGCTGCCCTCAGCCGCGGGGCGAGCACGACGTCCGCGGGGGCGACGACGGCGGCGGCGATGACGACGAGCAGGAGGGCGAGGGCGACCGCCTCGGTGAACGAGCCGGGGGCGGACCCGAGGGCCAGGTCCGAGTAGATGCGCGTGGTGACCGTCGTGAAGGACGCGGGTGCGCCGAGCACCTGCGGGACGGCGAAGCTCTCCAGCGTCACGACGAACACCAGCACTGCCGCGGCGGCGATGCTCGGGCGCAGCAGGGGCACGGTCACGGTGCGCAGGGTCGCCAGCTCGCCGGCGCCGCTGGCCCGGGCGGCGCGGGCCATCTCTGGCTCGGCACGGGCGGCGAGCCCGGCCGCGGTCACGGCATACACGATCGGCACAGCCGTCACGACGAGGACCACGAGGACCCCGGCGACGCCGAGCACCGCAGGCCAGTGCACTCCGAGGAGCTGGTCGGTGAACCCGGCGCGGGCATAGGCCTGGGTCCAGCTGTAGCCGAGGACGAACTGCGGCACGAGCAGGGGGAGCAGGACGGCCACCTGCCAGAACCGGCGCGCCGGGACGGCGGTGTGGGCCAGCGCAAGGGCACACGCCGTGCCGAGCGGGACGGCCACGAGGGTCACCCCCACCGCCAGCAGCAGTGTCCGCAGGACCGTCGCACCGAGACCGGGTGAGCCGGCGAGACCCGCCACCGTGTCAGGACCCTCGGCGACGGTCTGGACCAGCCGGGCCAGGGGCACCACCACCAGCGCGAGCACGGCGGCGACGACGAGAGCGGCAATGAGGCCCGGCACGGACGGGCCGCGACGCCGGCCGGTGCGGCTCATCCGCCGAAAACCCGCCGGTAGTCCGCGAGGAGCTCAGGCGCCCGGTCACCGAGGCCGGCCCAGTCGGGGGACACCACCGCGGCGCCGGCGGGCACCGGCGGACCGCTCACACCCGGCAGCGTCGGGTAGGCCCCGGTGGACGCCAGGGCCTGCTGTCCGGGCCGGCTGACCACGAACGTGATGAGGTCCTTGGCGGCGGCGGGGTGCTTCGAGCTGCGGGACAGCGCGACGGGTCCCCAGACGGCGATCGCACCCGGCTTCGGCCAGACGACCTCAACCGGCGAGCCAGCCTTCTTCGCGGCGTTGGCGGAGCTCGAGATCGTGATGCCGGCGCGGTAGACCCCCTGCGCGACACCAGTGGTCACCTCGTCGGGCGTCTTCACGACGACGGCGCCGTTGGCCTTGAGCGCTGTGAGGTACGCCGTGCCGAGCGAGGGGTCCTGCGCGAACCAGCCGAAGGCCCCCAGCGCGGACGCGGCGAACGAGGGGTCGGCCAGGGCGACGGCGTCACGGTAGGCCGGCGTGGCCAGGTCCGACCACGAGGTGGGCGCGGGGGTGCCGGTGTGGTGCACCGCCACGACGTACAAGAGCGCACCTCCCACCGCGTCCCTGGTGCGGTAGGCCGCCGGGATGGCGCCGGCGTTGGGCGGCGCCCAGCCGCCGACCAGGCCCTGCGCGGCATAGTGCTCCACGGTCAGCGGGTCGCAGGCCCACACGACGTCGGCACGCAGCCCGCCCGAGCGGACGTCCCCGGCGACACGGGCGTTGATCTCGCCGGTGGGCGCGCGGAAGACCTGGACCCTGACGTCGGGGTGCTGCTTGGCGAACGCGGCAAGGACCGCCTTCTGCGTCGTGTCGGTGACACAGGTATAGAGCGTCAGCGAGGTCGGCGCATGGGCATCGGGGCCGGAGGCGCTGCCATGACAGGCGGCTGCGACCAGCGACGCCAGCGCGAGGCCAGCCATCGAGATGGTCCGGGTGCGTCCTCGCGCGGCCACGGCTCAACCCTCCGGAGGCAGTGGCCCGAGGATCCACGAGCGGCGGGCAGCCGCCGTGACGCTGCTGGCTGCGACCGGGGACGCAGCCTCGAGTCCCGGGCGTGCCGAGGTGTCCGGGGACCAGCTGACGGGGTCGTCGGTCAGGCCGAGCAGCCAGGTGACCGAGCAGTCCAGGGCCTGCGCCAGCTCGGGGAGCTTGGCCAGGTCGAGGCCGGTGCCGTGCTCCAGGCTGCTGACCGCCTTGTTGGTGGTCGTGACGCCGAGCCGTGCCAGGCGGGTGACGACCTGCTTCTGGGTCAGGCCGAGTGCGCGACGCCGGAGCCGGAGCCGCTGGCTCACGACCATGTGCCGGTCCGAACCGAGGTCGCCGGGTGCACCCATGACCATCTCCCCGCCCGATTCCCCTGGGGACATTTCAGTCTCGACCCGCTCGGGGAGTCCGTCAATCAGCGAATGATGGTCACGCGGGAGTGGCGTCCTCCGGCGGCGCCGCCTCCATGTCGGCCAACGCGTGGACCTCGTAGGTGGCGTAGTTGAAGACCGGCGCGAGGCCGAGGAGCTGCTCGAACTCCTCGTGCGAGTCGACGTCGTAGATCCACGCACCGCCGTGGCTGCCGACCACGTGGTAGCGGGCCAGGACCTTGCCCTGCGCCTCCAGTCGCTGTCCGTAGGCCGGCATCCGGCCGATGGCCCGGGCCAGCTCGCCGGAGACCAGGGTGAGGTCGATGCGCCACAGCACCAGGAACTTCACGGCCGGCCCATCACGGGTGTCGCCCGGCGGCCAGCGCCTCGCCCACGACCAGGCCGAACGGCAGGTCGCCGCACGCGTTGAGGTGCAGGCCGGGCACCGCGGCGCCCTCCCACAGCCGGGCCAGCGGCAGCGAGCGCAGCAGGTCGCCGGTCACCACGCCGGGGGCGGAGGAGACCAGCACCCGGCCGTCGCGGCTGACGAAGGCGGCGGGCCCCTCGACGAGGTCGAGCCAGCCCTCGGCCAGCTGCTCGACGTGGCGCACGTAGACGTCGCAGCCCACGACCCCGGCCAGCGCCTCGCCGCGGTGCACCGGCATGGTGAAGGTGAGGGTGTACTCGTCGGTGCACAGGTAGTCGACGTACGGCCCGGTGATGTGCCGCCGTCCGGTCGTGGCCGGCACCGCGAACCACGGCAGGGTCGTCCAGTCCCGGAAGGTGTCGCCGGCCGGGTCGGTCTCGACGACCAGCCGCTGCGGTGCGTCGCCCGGCTCGTCGGCGGTCCACCACTCCAGCCAGTACGCCGTGTCGTCCAGGGCCGCGGGCGCGGCCACGAAGCCGGCACCCACCACGGCGAGGTCGGTGTCGGCGAGCAGCCGCGTGGCCACGGGGGCGACCAGGCGCGCCATACCGGCGGTGGTCGGCTCCTCGGCGAGCGCACGCCGGGTCGCGGCTTGAAGGGGCGCGAGGCGGGCGAAGTGGTCCTCGGCCCAGGCGAGGAGGGCACCGGCCGCGCGAGCGGGGCCGTGAGCGGCCGTCGGGGCGAGGCTCATGGTCTCCACGGTAGGTCCGGCGAGGCTCATGCGCGTCGTCCTTGTGCCTGACGTCGCAGGCTGAGGGCCAGCCCGACCGCGTCGGCGACGTGCGCCTCGGCCAGGGTGCGCGCCCTGTCGGCGTGGCCGCGGCTGATCGCCCGGGTCAGCGTGCGGTGCGCGGTGCAGGCCGACTCGTGGGCGTCGCCGTCGTCGAGGGCCAGCCACAGCAGCGGGCCGACCTCGGACTGCAGCCGGATCTCCTCCCGGGTCAGCCGGGGCGACTGGGCCGCGGCGGCCACCTCGACGTGGAACTGGCCCTCGGCCCGGCGGCGCTCGCGGGCGGTGGCGGCGTTGTCGAGGTCCTTCATGGCCTCCTCCAGCCGGGCGAGGTCATCGGGCCCGGCCCGCTCCGCGGCCAGCCGGGCCGCCGAGCCGGACAGGGCGGCGTAGTGGTCGCCGAGGTCGCGCAGGTCGCGCGGGGACACCTCCTCCAGTCGGGCCAGCAGGGCCGAGGCGGCGGGGTCGGGTGGCGCGGTGACGAAGCTGCCGCCGCCCCGGCCGCGGCGGGTCTCGACCAGCCCGCGGTGGCGCAGCGTGGTCAGCGCCTCCCGCACGGTGACCGTGGCGACGCCGAAGCGGGCGGCCAGGTCGGCCTCGCTGGGCAGCTGGGTGGCGTCGGGCAGCAGGCCCAGCGCGATGGCGTCGGACAGGCGCCGGGCGACGATCTCGGCGCGGCTCTCCTGGGCCAGGGGGGCGAAGACGGCGCTGCGGGCGCGCTGGCTCAGGTGCATGGCCTCCGGCACGTTGCGTCCTCCTCACTTCGCCGCGGTCCCCCGAAGGGTAGGCGACCGGCCGCGGGTCACAGTGTGGTCACTCGCCCTTTCGACCCTTGTGCAATGACCTATGAAGTCATACGTTAAGCGCCACGTCCAGAGCCTGTGGACCGATTTCCGCACGTCCCCACATCGCACAGGAGCTCACCGATGGCGCAAGCAGCGACGCCCGGACAGCAGACCCGGTCGGCGGTGACCGCCCCAGCCATCCGCCTCGAGGCGGTGCGCAAGTCCTTCGGCGAAGTGGACGCGGTGCGCGGGGTGGACCTCGACATCGCCGACGGCGAGTTCTTCTCCATGCTCGGCCCGTCCGGCTCAGGCAAGACCACGGTCCTGCGGATGATCGCCGGGTTCGAGGCGCCGACTGGCGGCCGGATCGTGCTCGACGGCCAGGACGTCACCCGGGTGCCGCCGTTCGACCGCGACGTGAACACGGTCTTCCAGGACTACGCGCTCTTCCCGCACATGACCCTGGAGCAGAACGTCGCCTACGGGCTGCGGGTCAAGGGTGTGGGCCGCGCGGAGCGGCACCGGCGCGCCAACGAGGCGCTAGAGCGGGTGCAACTGCCCGGCTTCGGCGGGCGTCGCCCGTCCCAGCTCTCCGGTGGCCAGCGCCAGCGCGTGGCCCTCGCCCGGGCCCTCGTGAACGAGCCCAAGGTGCTCCTGCTCGACGAGCCGCTCGGTGCGCTCGACCTCAAGCTGCGCCAGCAGATGCAGGTCGAGCTCAAGGCGATCCAGCGCGACGTCGGCATCACCTTCGTCTTCGTCACCCACGACCAGGAGGAGGCGTTGACCATGAGCGACCGGATCGCCGTCTTCAACAACGGCCTGGTCGAGCAGGTCGGCACGGCCACCGAGGTCTACGAGCAACCGAAGACGCCGTTCGTCGCCGGGTTCGTCGGCACCACGAACCTGGTCGACGGATCCGCCGCCGAGATCCTGTTCGGCCAGCCGGGCACCTGGAGCATCCGCCCGGAGCGGGTGCGCGTGGTCGACCGGTCCACCGGGGCCGGCCCGACCGAGCGCAGCGTCGACGGCACCGTGCGCGAGGTGGTCTACCTCGGCTCGGCGATCCGGCTGCTCGTGGACACCCCGGCCGGCACCTCCCTGGTGGCCACCCAGCCCAACCTGGCCACGGCACACACCCAGCTCGACGACTGGCTGGGCCGCCCGGTCCGCCTCGTCTGGCACCAGGACCACGCCCACCGCGTCGGCGCGGCCTGAGCCCTCCCGTCACCACCCGGAACACCTTGGAGGTCACCATGTTCAAGCCCCGACCGCTCGCGGCGGCCGTCGCCGCCGTCGGTGCGCTCGCGCTGGCGGCGTGCGGCTCGTCCACCAGTGGTGGCAGCAGCGCCGGCGGATCCACCCGTCAGCCCCCGCCCAAGGTCGCCATGGCCCAGAAGGTCGGGCCCGGCGAGGGCCAGCTCAACGTCGTGGCGTGGGCGGGCTACGCCGAGGACGGCTCCAACGACCCGACCCAGGACTGGGTGCACCCGTTCGAGAAGGCCACCGGGTGCCATGTCAACGTCAAGGTCGCCAACACCTCCGACGAGATGGTCACCCTGATGCACACCGGGGACTACGACGTGGTCTCCGCCTCCGGCGACGCCACGCTGCGGATGATCTACTCCGGCGACGTGGCCCCGGTGAACACCGCGCTGGTGCCCAACTACGCGACCATCTTCCCGTTCCTCAAGGACCGCGACTGGAACTCGGTCGAGGTGAACGGCAAGCGCCAGATGTACGGCATCCCGCACGGCTGGGGCGCCAACCTGTTGATGTGGAACGAGGGCGTCGTCAAGACCCCGCCGACCTCGTGGGGCGCGGTCTTCGACCCGAACTCGCCGTACAAGGGCAAGATCACGGCCTACGACTCGCCGATCTACATCGCCGACGCCGCGCTGTACCTCATGAAGACCAAGCCGGACCTGGGGATCAAGAACCCGTTTGCGCTGGACGACAAGCAGTTCAAGGCCGCGGTCGACCTGCTCAAGGCCCAGCGCCCGCTCATCGGGGAGTACTGGGCCGACTACACCAAGGAGGTCCAGGCCTTCGAGTCCGGCACCTCGGTGATCGGCACGACCTGGCAGGTCATCACGAACCTCGTCCAGTCCGACAAGAAGGTCAAGGTCAAGGCGATCGTGCCGACCGAGAACTCCACCGGTTGGTCGGACACGTGGATGGTCTCCTCGAAGTCCAAGCACCCGAACTGCTCCTACCAGTGGATGAACTACATCGTCTCGCCCAAGGTCAACGCCCAGGTCGCGGCGTGGTTCGGTGAGGCGCCGGCGCAGTCCGGGGCGTGCACTCAGCCGGGCATGCAGGAGCAGTGCGCGACGTACCACGCCGCGGACAAGGCCTACTCGGACAACATCTACTACTGGACCACGCCGACGAAGGCCTGCCTGGACGGGCGCACCAACGTGACCTGCGTCGACTACAGCAAGTGGACCCAGGCCTGGACCGAGATCAAGGGCTGACCGTATGCCGGGTCGTTCCGTCTCCCGTGTGCTCCACCAGCACCCGCGGCTCCGGCTGGGAGGGCTGCTCTCCCTGCCGGGGCTGTGGCTGGTGGTCGCCTACCTCGGGTCGCTTGCGGCCATGTTCGTCACCGCGGTCTGGACGACCGACACGTTCACCGGCGAGATCATCCGCCAGTTCACCTGGGAGAACTTCCAGACCCTGCTGTCGGACTCCGTCTACCGCACCGTCGCGCTGCGCAGCCTGGGCGTGGCGGCGGCGGTGACGGTGGTCGACGCGCTCATTGCCCTTCCGATCGCGTTCTACATGGCCAAGGTCGCCGGGTCGCGCGCCCGTCAGGTGATGGTCGTCGCCATCCTGACCCCGCTGTGGGCCAGCTACCTGGTCAAGGCGTACTCGTGGCGGATCATGCTCGGCGACAACGGAGCGATCAACTGGGCGCTGGGGCCGTTCGGGATCCACGGACCCGGCTACGGGCTGTTCGCGACCGTGCTGACCCTGGCCTACCTGTGGCTGCCGTTCATGATCCTGCCGGTCTACGCCGGGCTGGAGCGCGTGCCCGACTCCCTGCTGGAGGCCTCGAGCGACCTCGGGGCGTCGTCCACGAGGACGTTCCGCTCGATCGTCATGCCGCTGCTGTTCCCGGCGCTGGTGGCCGGGTCGATCTTCACGTTCTCGCTGAGCCTGGGTGACTACATCACGGTCAAGATCGTCGGCGGGGCCACCCAGCTGTTCGCCAACGTCATCTACGACAACATCGTGACCGCCAACAACCTGCCGTTCGCCGCCGCCGCGGCGACGTTCCCGGTGCTGGCCATGGTCATCTACCTGCTACTCGTCCGGCGCACCGGCGCCCTGGACAACCTGTGAGGAGCGCCCCGTGATCCTGTCCACCCGCGCCAAGATCCTGCTGCGGGTCGCCGTGGTGCTCGGGCTCGCCGCGATCTACGTGCCGCTGTTCGTGGTGCTGGTCAACAGCTTCAACACCTCCCGCACCTTCGGCTGGCCGCCCTCGGGGTTCACGCTGGAGTGGTGGCAGCGGGCCGCGGCCAGCGAAGGCGTGCTCAACGCGGTGGCCACCAGCGTCAAGGCGGGTCTCGGTGCCACCGCCATCGCCCTCGTCCTCGGGACGATGGCGGCGTTCGCAGTCCAGCGATTCCGCTTCTTCGGGCGGGAGTCGGTGTCGTTCCTGGTGCTGCTGCCGATCGCGCTGCCGGGCATCGTCACCGGCATCGCGCTGAACAACGCCTTCCGGTCACTGCTCGGCGGGCTCAGCCTGATGACCGTGATCATCGGCCACGCGACGTTCTGCATCGTCGTGGTCTACAACAACGTCCTCGCCCGGCTCCGCCGCAGTGGCACGTCGCTGGAGGAGGCCTCGGCCGACCTGGGGGCGGGCCTCGGCCAGACGTTCCGGCTGGTCACCCTGCCGGTGATCCGCTCGGCGCTGTTCGCCGGCGGCCTGCTGGCGTTCGCGCTGTCCTTCGACGAGATCATCGTGACCACGTTCACCGCCAGTCCGGGAGTGCAGACCCTGCCGCTGTGGATCTTCGGCAACCTGTTCCGCCCCAACCAGGCGCCAGTGGTCAACGTCGTGGCGGCGGTGCTCATCGTCGCCTCGTTCGTGCCGGTCTACCTCGTGCAGCGCATCGGCGGTGGCGAGAGCGCCGGCGGCCGCATCTGACGCGCCCGACACTGCGGACGACTGAGCGGGCGGTATGCCGGGTGGCTGGCTAGAGCACCCGCCACCCCTTCGCCGGTGGCGGGGGAGGGGACATCCCGGGGTCGGCGTCGGTGAACGGACGGGCCGCCTGTGCCATCCGGGCCAGCTCGGCCGCCCCGCGCACGCCGGCCGGGAACGGCATCCGGCGCACCCGGCGCAGCAGCTCGTCCTCGTCCGGTGGTGTGCGTCCGGCGACCAGCACCGTGTTGCCGAACCGCCGGCCCTTGAGCACCTCGACGCTGGCGACCAGGGCCAGCTGCGGCAGGCTCGGCCGGCCCGCGGCGGCCACCCGGGCGACGTAGCGCAGCCCGGGCTCGTCGGCGAGGTTGGCCAGCAGCACGCCACCGGGCTTGAGCACCCGGGCCACCTCGGCCAGGAACTCGCTCGTGGTGAGCTCGGCGGGGACCCGGCCCGCGGCATACGCGTCGAGGACCACCACGTCCGCGCTGGCGTCGGCGAGCTGCCCAACGCCGGTGCGGCCGTCCAGCGGGCGCACCCGGATGCGGTGCCGGCGGGGCAGCGGCAGCTCGCGGCGCACGGCCTCGGTGAGTGTGGTGTGCGGCTCGAGCACGATCTGCGGGGAGCCGGGGCGCTCGGCGTTGACCCAGCGCGCCAGGGTCATGCCGCCGCCGCCGATGTGGGTCACGCCGAGCGGTCCGGGCGGCAGCGTCTGCAGCACGCACGCGAAGTACTGCACGTAGTCGAAGACCAGGTGGGTGGGGTCGCCCGGGTCGACGTGCGACTGCGGGGTGTCGCCGAGCATGACGGTCACGCCGCCCCGCCCGTCGTCGTCCGGGACGAACCCGACCTCCTCGGCACTCAACTACGGACGCAGCATCGTCTTGATGGCGCGGCGCTCGTGCATCGCGGCGTAGCCCTCGGCGACCTCGGACAGCGGGATCTCGAGGTCGAAGACGAGGCCGGGGTTGATCGCCCCGGAGAGCACGTCGTCGCGCAGCTGCGGGAGGTACTCGCGCACCGGGGCGATGCCACCGGCGAGGCCGACGTTGCGCACGAACATGTCGCGCAGCGGCAGCTCGATGCCGTGCGGCACACCGACGTAGCCGACGGTCGCGCCCGGGCGGGCCACGGCGATCGCGGTCTTCATGGCCTGGTCGGTGCCGACGCACTCCAGCACCGCGTCGGCGCCGACGCCCTTGGTCAGCTCCAGCACCGCGGCGATGCCCTCCTCGCCGCGCTCGGCGATGACGTCGGTGGCGCCGAACTCGCGGGCGATGGTCTGGCGGGCGGCGTGCCGCGACATGGCCACGACGCGCGCGGCGCCCATCCGGTGCGCCGCGAGCACGCCGGAGAGGCCCACGGCGCCGTCACCCACGACGACGACCGTGTCGCCCTCGGCGACCTGCGCGGCGACCGCGGCGTGCCAGCCGGTGCCCATGACGTCGGACAGGGTCAGCAGCGAGGCGACCATCGACTCGTCGGGGACCTCAGGAGTCGCGACGAGCGTGCCGTCGGCCAGCGGCACGCGGACGATCTCGCCCTGCCCGCCGTCGACCAGGCCGCCGTCGTGGTCGTGCCCGCCCCAGAACCCGCCGGTCGAGCAGGCGGACTGGATGCCGTTCTGGCAGTGCGGGCACGTGTTGTCGGAGTACATGAACGGCGCGATGACGAAGTCACCCGGCTTGACCGAGGCGACCGACGCGCCGACCTCCTCGACGATGCCGACGAACTCGTGGCCGATCCGCGAGCCCTCGGTGATCGGGTTCTCGCCGCGGTAGGGCCACAGGTCGGAGCCGCAGATGCACGAGGCGGTGACGCGCACGATGGCGTCGGTCGGCGCGAGCAGGGTCGGCTCGGGCACGTCGGAGAGTCGGATGTCGAACGGGGCGTGGATCGTCGTGGCCTTCACAACCCGACAGCATCCGTGGCGAGGCGGACCCGATGCAAATGCGACGATGCGCGCATGCCTCCTCGTCGTCGCATCGCGCCCACCGCCGGACTGCAGGCGCTGCAGGTATGGCGCGCCGACCCCTCCGCCGCCGACCGCACCACCGTGGCCACCGCGGTGCGGTTCACGCTGGAGGAGCTGGCCGCCCGCGCACCGGGACGGACGCTGGAGGTCCGCGTCCCGCCATACGGCGCGGTGCAGTGCATCGAGGGGCCGACCCACACCCGCGGCACGCCGCCGAACGTCATCGAGACCGACGCGCCGACCTGGCTGGCGCTGGTGACTGGTGAGCTGGGCTGGGCCGAGGCCGAGTCGGGTGGGACGGTCCGGGCCAGCGGCCAGCGCGCGGACCTGTCGGGGCTGCTCCCACTGATAAGCAAAAGTTGAATGCTTGATAACCTCGCCTTATGCATCGTCGTCTCGCCGTCATCCCGCTTGCCCTGACCTCCGTCCTCGCCCTGGCCGCCTGTGGCTCGGGCAGCAGCGCCAAGACCGACACGGCGAGCGGCCTGGCCAAGGCCGGCGTCATCACGACCTGCACCCACCTGCCCTACCCGCCGTTCCAGTCCGAGCAGGGTGGCAAGGTCGTCGGGTTCGACGTCGACGTCGTCGACCGGGCGGCGAAGGACCTCGGGGTCAAGCAGGCCTTCCTCGACACCCCGTTCGAGAACTTCAAGACCGGCGCGTTCCTCAACACCCGGCAGTGCGACGTGGCCGCCGCGGGCATCACGATCACCGACGAGCGCAAGAAGAACGTCGACTTCTCGGAGCCGTACTTCGACGCCACGCAGGCGCTGCTGGTCAAGAAGGGCAGCAGCATCGCGAACCTCGCCGGGGCCAAGGGCCACAAGATCGGCGCCCAGACCCAGACCACGGGTGAGGAGTTCGCGACGAAGCAGGGGCTGGACCCGGTCTCGTTCGAGTCCAGCGACGCGCTGCTCAACGGTCTGCGCACCGGCCAGGTCGAGGCGGTCATCACCGACTACCCGGTTGTTGCCGGCTGGTTGAAGAAGCCCGACCTGGCCGCCGAGTTCGAGGTCAAGGACAACCTCAACACCAGCGAGCGGTACGGGATCATGGTCCGCAAGGGCAACACCAAGCTCGTCGCCGCGCTGAACAAGGCGATCGAGGAGATGAAGGCCGACGGGTCCTACAAGGCCAGCTACGAGAAGTGGATCGGCCCCTATGTGCCGGCCACCACGGCCACGAAGTAGCCGGTCGTGGCGCTCTCACCCCGCCAGCGACGACGGTGGTCGCGCGGCGCGCAGTATGCCGTGTTCGTCGCCGTGGTCGTGCTGGTCGCGGTCAAGGCCGACTGGGCCCAGCTGCAGAACCAGTTCGCCCAGGGCGACCTGGCCGGCCAGCTGTTCCCTGACATCATCACCGTCGCGCTGCGCAACACCGTCATCTACACCCTCGCCGGGTTCGTCGTCGGCCTGGCACTCGGAGTGGTCATCGCGCTGATGCGGCTCTCGTCGGTCGGGCCCTACCGGTGGTTCGCCACGGTCTACGTCGAGCTGTTCCGCGGGCTGCCGGCCGTCATCGTCTTCATCCTCATCGGCGTGGCCATCCCGCTGGCGTTCCCCACAGCCGTCATCCCCGGCGGCACCATGGGCAAGGTGGCGCTGGCGCTGGGACTCGTCGCCGCGGCATACATGGCCGAGACGATCCGGGCGGGCATCCAGGCGGTGCCGCGCGGGCAGGTGGAGGCGGCGCGCTCGCTGGGCTTCAGCCACGCGAAGGCGATGCGCTCGATCGTCATCCCGCAGGCGTTCCGCATCGTCATCCCGCCGATGGCCAACGAGCTCGTCCTGCTGTTCAAGGACTCCTCGCTGGTGCTGTTCTTCGGCGTGACCATCGCCGAGCGCGAGCTGACCGCGTTCGGGCGCAACCTGGCCAGCGAGAGCGCCAACTCGACGCCGATCCTGGTGAGCGGGCTGTGCTACCTGCTGCTGACCATCCCGCTGGGCTTCCTCGCCCGGTGGCTCGAGGCGAGGGGAGCCCGGTCCCGATGAGCACCGACACGACACCCGAGATCAGGCTCACCGGCCTGCGCAAGAGCTTCGGCGACCTCGAGGTGCTGCGTGGCATCGACCTCGAGGTCACCAAGGGGCAGGTGGTCTGCGTCATCGGCCCGAGCGGGTCGGGCAAGTCCACGCTGCTGCGCTGCGTCAACCTGCTGGAGCATCCGAGCGCCGGCACGGTCACCGTCGGCGGCGCCGAGCTGACCGACCCGGACTGCGACCTCGACCGCGAGCGACGGCGGATCGGCATGGTGTTCCAGCAGTTCAACCTCTTCGGGCACCTGTCGGTGCTCGACAACGTCGCCCTGCCGCAGCGGCGGGTCCTCGGCACCGACAAGGCCACCGCCGAGCGGGTTGCTCGCGACAACCTGTCGCGGGTGGGCCTGGCGGACAAGGCGAGCGCCTTCCCCGCCCAGCTCTCCGGGGGCCAGCAGCAACGGGCGGCCATCGCCCGCGCCCTTGCGATGGGGCCGGAGGTGATGCTCTTCGACGAGCCGACCTCGGCGCTCGACCCCGAGCTGGTCGGCGACGTGCTGGCGGTCATGCGCTCGCTGGCCGAGGAGGGCATGACGATGCTGGTCGTCACCCACGAGATGAGCTTCGCCCGCGAGGTCGCCGACCGGGTGGTGTTCATGGACGGCGGCCACGTGGTCGAGGACGGCCCGGCCCGCGAGGTGATCGGGGCTCCCCGGCACGAGCGCACCCGCGGCTTCCTGGCGCGGGTGCTCGACCCGGCTGCTGCCCCTCTGGCGGGCGGGGCAGACTGAGCCGCATGCGATTCGGCCTGACCATCCTGCCCGAGCACCGCTGGAGCGACGCCGCACCGATGTGGCGGCAGGCCGACGAGTGGGGCTTCGACCATGCCTGGACCTATGACCACCTCACGTGGGCGGGGCTGCCGGACGAGCCGTGGTTCGGCACCACGCCGACGCTGACCGCCGCGGCGCTGGTCACCGAGCGGGTCCGGCTGGGCACGTTCGTGGCCTCGCCGAACTACCGCCACCCGGTGACGTTCATGCGTGACCTGCTCGCCCTCGACGACGTCTCCGGGGGGCGGGTCATCGCCGGCCTGGGCACCGGCGGCGACCTCGACTCGCGCCTCCTCGGCGACCCGGGGCTAAGCGTGAAGCAGCGGGTCGACCGGTTCGAGGAGTTCGTGACCCTGCTGGACCGGGTCCTCACGCAGGACCACGTCGACCACGACGGGGAGTACTTCCGGGCGCAGGACGCCCGCACGCTGCCCGGGTGCGTGCAGCAGCCGCGGATCCCGTTCGTCATGGCCGCCAACGGCCCGCGCTCACTGCGGCTGGCGGCCCGGTTCGGCGCCGGGTGGGTCACCACCGGCCCGAAGGTGGACACGCTGGAGGAGTGGTTCACCGCCGTGGGTGCCCTCTCGGAGCGGCTCACTCAGACCCTGGCGGACGCCGGTCGCGACACCGCGGGCTTGGAGCGCTACCTCAACCTCGACTCCTCGCCGCAGTTCTCGATGGAGAGCGTCGGCGCATTCGAGGACCTGGTCGGGCGGGCGGCCGAGCTCGGCTTCACCGACGTGATCAGCCACTGGCCGCGGCCCGAGGGCGTGTATGCCGGTCGGCGTGAGGTCCTCGAGCAGGTCGCCACCGAGGTCGTCCCCCGCCTGCGCCGCGACCTCGCCTGACGTCATGCCTTCGACGGGATGACTCGGCGGCGTCGCGTCAGGCGAAGGGGAACAGCGCGATCGGCGGTGTGGTTGGGCTCGTGGAGCCACCAGCGGGCTCGACCGTGATGCCGGCACCGACCGCCTGGGCGGCGTCGCCGTCGAGCACCATGCTCACCTGCTTCTGGCTGCCCTCGGGCATGAGGCCGGCCTTGACCATGGTTCCGTCCTTGTGCTGGAGCCAGACCTCGTAGACGTGGCCGGCCGGTGCCGCCGGCATGTTGTCGGCGACGATGACCGCCTTGCCCATGCTCGGCGAGCGCACGATCGTCGCGCGGGCCCCGCCGAGGGTCTTGGCGAAACGCTGGGCGTCAGCGGCCGCCAGGACGCGCTGGGTGGCGTCGAGCGGCGTGCTGGAGTGCTGCCACGGCTGCCACACAACGGCCAGCGCGAGCAGGGCCGCGGCAGCGACCCCGATCAGCCACCGGGCAGGCGTGGCGAGGCGGCGGGCCCGCCGCTGGGCGAGCTCGTCGGTGGCGGCGGGGGCAGCCGGGGCGTCCGGCGCCGGGTTGACCGGCTCCTTGGCCTCGGTCACCGGCGTCTCGGGCACCGGCACCACGACCACGGCGGGCTCGGCGAGCTGGAGGGCGCCCTCGGGTTGGTCGACGACCGGCGGCAGGGGGCGGACGGAGGAGATGTCTCGCAGCACGGCGGCGCGCAGGGACGGCGGAGGGGTGACCTCGGTCAGGCCCGCGAGCTCGCCGGCGGCGGCGCGCAGGGTCGCGACCTCGTCGCGGCACTGGCTGCACACCGCGAGGTGCTTCTCGAACGCGACCCGCTCCTCGCCCTCGACCGCGTCGACGGCGTAGGCGCCAGACAGGCCGTGGATGTCGTCGTTCATGACTCGAGTCCTAGCGTGTCGCGCAGACGGATCAGGCCATCGCGGATGCGGGTCTTGGCCGTGCCGACAGGTAGTTCCAGCATGGCTGCCACCTCCCGATGTGTGTAGCCCCCGAAGTAGGCCAGCTCGAGCGCTCCGCGCTGGGCCTCGGTGAGCGTGTCCAGTGCCCGGCGCACCCGTTGGGCGTCCAGGCGGCGATGAGCCTCCTCGCTCGTGGCGTCGTAGGCCGGGGACTGGTTCCGGGCCTCGTACGCCGCATCGCGTCGCCCCGCTGCCTCGGCCGAGCGGACCCGGTCGACCGCCTTGCGGTGGGCGATGGTGAGCATCCAGGACAGTGCCGACCCGCGGTCGGCGTCGAACCGCGCGCTCATCCGCCAGATCTCCAGGAACACGTCCTGGGTGACCTCCTCGGCCTGCGCGCGGTCACGGACCACGCGCAGGACGAGGCCGAAGAGGCGGGAGGAGGTCGCGTCATACAGCCGGGTGAAGGCCTGCTCGTCCCCGAGCGAGCAGCCCTTGAGCATCTCCGCGAGCTCGGTGGACCGGGCGTCGCCCGGGCCGCCGGTGGGCACACTCGTCCCCCCGAGCGACGGATCGACCGGAGGGACCAGTGCCATGCGGACCATGATGCTCTACCTGGGCAAATCCGCTCAGGCCTTGGGGACCAGGACGTTGTCGATGATGTAGACGGTGGCGTTGGCCGTCGGCACATTGCCGCAGATGACCTTGGCGTTGCCGTCCACGGTGAAGTTCGCGCCGGAGCCGGCCACCGTGATCGAGCCGCCGCCGAGGGTCTTGTGCGTGCCCGCGAGCTGCTCGGGGGCGAGCTTGCCGGCCACGACGTGGTTGGTCAGCACCTTGGTCAGCAGGCCCTTGGGGTCCTTCATCGCCTTGTCCAGGGTGGCCTTGTCGAGCTTGCCGAAGGCGTCGTTGGTCGGGGCGAAGACGGTGATGCCCTGGGCCGAGTTCAGCGTGTCGACCAGGCCGGCCTGCTTGACCGCGGTGACCAGCGTGGACAGCAGCGGGTTGTTGCTCGCGGCGGTGGCGACCGGGTCGGTGGCCATGCCGTTGAAGCTGCCCTTGCCGTCCTTCGGCACCGCCGCGCAGCTGGCGCCGAAGACCATGGCCGAGGCGTCGCTGGACGAGGACATGGTGTCCGAGGGGCTGGAGGTCATCGAGTCGGAGGACGTCGAGGACGAGGAGCTGCTGGCAGCGTCGGTGCCGCTGTTGCCACAGGCAGCCAGGCCGAGCGGGAGGGCGAGGGCGAGGCCGGCGATGGCGCTGGCGCGACGGATCTTCATGGCGTGGTCTCCTTGTGTCTGATGTCCTGCTTGCACTGGTAGTTCGATGCTGATCTGCGGCTGGATTGGTCTGAGGCGCAATAGTTTTCAGCGACCAGGTCGCGTCTCAGCCGACCAGCACGATGACTTCCTGGATGCCGCTGGAGCCGCTGGGAAACGGGGTGGCGCGCTGGTCGGTCTGCACCGCGCCGGTGCGGTCGATGGCGCGTGCGCGCAGCTGGTGACGGCCGGAGGTGGCCTTCCACGGCAGGTACCACTGGCGCCAGTAGTCGAGGCCGACGTCGGGCCCGAGCGTGGCCTGCTGCCACGGGCGGCCGTCGATGCTGACCTCGACCCCGGCGACCCCGCGGTGCTGCGCCCAGGCGACGCCGCCGATGGCGTGGTGCCGGCCTGGATGGTCGACAGCGGTCGCGGGGTGTCGATGCGGGCCGAGGTCTTGATCGGTGCGTCGGTCGCCCACTTGCGCCGGGTCCAGTACGCCTGGTCCTTCGCGTAGGTGGTGGCCGTCAGCGTGGTCAGCCACTTGGTGGCACCGACGAAGCCGTACAGCCCCGGGGTGACGAGCCGGGCCGGGAAGCCGTGCTTGTCCGGCAGCGGCTTGCCGTTCATCCCGACCGCCACGAGCGCGTCGCGGCCGTCGCGCACGACCTTCATCGGGGTGCCGATGGTGAACCCGTCGACGGCGGTGCTCAGCAGCTGGTCCGCGTCGGCGTGGACGCCGGCCCGCTCGAGCAGGTCGGACAGGCGCACGCCGAGCCAGCGGGCCGCCCCGACGTAGCCGCCGCCGACCTCGTTGCTGACGCAGGTCATGGTGATGTCGCGCTCGATGAGCGGCATCGCGAGAAGGTCGCGGTAGCTGAAGGTCAGCTCGTGGTCCACCATCCCGGTGATGCGCAGCCGCCAGCGGTCAGCGCTCACCCGGGGCACGACGAGGTTGGTGTCGACCCGGTAGAACGCGGCGTTGGAGGTGCGCAGCGGCGAGATGCCGTCGACCCTGGCCTCGAGCCCGGCGGGCAAGGCGGGTGCGGGGTCGCGCGGCGCGGGCAGGGTGGTGACCCCGGTGTCGCCGGAGCCGGCCAGCTTCTGGCCCAGGGCGGCCACGCCGACGGCTCCCACTGCCACCCCGGTCGCGCCGAGGAGGAAGCTGCGCCGGCTGTCGCCGGCCGTGGGGTATGCCGACCGGGCCAGTCCGCCGCGGGCCGCACCGCCGTCGATGAGCCGGAACAGCAGCACGAGCACGCCCAGCCCGACCACCGCGGCGGTCACGCCCGGGAGCGCGTCCGCCGGGGCGGCCACGGGACGGGTCAGCGCCGCGGCGGTGGCCAGGGCGGCCAGCACCACGACGAAGGACACGGCGACGGCGGGACGGCGCCGGCCCAGCACGCCCGCCGCCGCCGCGAGCAGGAGGGTCACGAGGGTGACGCTGCCCAGCAGGATCAGCTTGTCGTTGGTCCCGAAGTGGGCGACCGCCCACTCCTTGACCGGGGTGGGGGTCGCGTCGATGACGGTCGAGCCGACCGCCAGCACCGGTGAGGCCGCCGGGTTGGTGAGGCCGGCCACCAGGTGACCGGCCGCGATACCCGCCACGGCGGCGAGCACGCCGGTGACGGCGTGGCGCCACGAGGCGCTGACGGCGGTGCGGATCCCCATGCCTGGTCTTCGGTGCCCGGCCCCGTCCGGATGGGTCCGGAGCCGATCGCCTACCGTGGGAGGCGTGAGTGAACCGTCCCGCCGCCGTGGGCGCCGTGCGCCCAAGATCGGCCCGTTCCTGCTGACCGGGGGCCTGCTCGGCCTGGTCGCCGGGCTGGTGATCAGCGCCCTGGGGCCGGCTACCAACCGCTACGGGGCGATGGGCGAGCTCGGCTTCCTCGGCCTGGGCTGCGCCGCTCTGGGCGTGCTGCTCGGCGGGATCGTCTTCGTCCTGCTCGACCGACGCGCCTGAGCGCCCTGACCGCTGTGCGAGACTGAGCCCGTGGCACGCGGTGACGGGCACTTGTCCCACGACCTCCTCCCCGGCGAAAAGGGCCCGCAGGACGCCTGCGGCGTCTTCGGTGTCTGGGCGCCCGGCGAGGACGTCGCCAAGCTGACCTACTTCGGGCTCTACGCGCTGCAGCACCGCGGGCAGGAGTCGGCCGGCATCGCGACCAGCGACGGCAAGCGCGTGCTGGTCTACAAGGACATGGGCCTGGTCTCCCAGGTCTTCGACGAGACCAGCCTCGGGTCGCTCAAGGGGCACCTCGCGGTCGGGCACTGCCGCTACTCCACCACCGGTGGCAGCACGTGGGAGAACGCCCAGCCGACCCTCGGCGGCACCGACCAGGGCACGGTGGCGCTGGCCCACAACGGCAACCTCATCAACTCCGCCGAGCTGCGCGACCTGCTCCAGGAGCGCAGCGGGCAGGGCTTCTCGGGCCACCTCGGCGGCGAGCTGCGCCGGGGCAACACCACCGACACCGCGCTGGTCACCGCGCTGCTGACCGACGACCCCGACCGCAGCCTGGAGGCCGCCGCGCTGGACGTCCTGCCGCGGCTGCGGGGCGCGTTCTGCTTCGTCTTCATGGACGAGCAGACGCTGTATGCCGCCCGCGACCCCCAGGGCATCCGCCCCCTGGTCCTCGGCCGCCTCGAGCGCGGCTGGGTGGTCGCCTCCGAGACCGCGGCGCTCGACATCGTCGGCGCCAGCGTGATCCGCGAGGTCGAGCCCGGCGAGCTGATCACCATCGACGCCGACGGCCTGCGCTCCCGCCGGTTCGCCGAGCCCGAGCCCAAGGGCTGCGTCTTCGAGTACGTCTACCTGGCCCGCCCGGACACCACGATCAACGGCCGCGGCGTGCACGAGGCCCGGGTCGAGATGGGCCGGCAGCTGGCCCGGGAGCACCCGGTCGAGGCCGACATGGTCATGCCGACGCCGGAGTCCGGCACGCCGGCGGCGATCGGCTACGCCCAGGAGTCCGGCATCCCCTACGGCCAGGGCCTGGTCAAGAACTCCTACGTCGGGCGCACCTTCATCGCGCCGAGCCAGACCATCCGCCAGCTCGGCATCCGGCTCAAGCTCAACCCGCTGCGTGAGGTCATCCGCGGCAAGCGCCTGGTCGTGGTCGACGACTCGATCGTGCGCGGCAACACCCAGCGGGCGCTGGTGCGGATGCTGCGCGAGGCCGGCGCCGCCGAGGTGCACGTGCGCATCTCCAGCCCGCCGGTGCGCTGGCCGTGCTTCTACGGCATCGACTTCGCCACCCGGGCCGAGCTCATCGCCACCGGCCTCGGCGTGGAGGAGATCCGCGCCAGCATCGGCGCCGACAGCCTCGGCTACATCAGCGAGGACGGCATGATCGCCGCCACCGACCAGCCCCGCGAGCGGCTGTGCACGGCCTGCTTCAGCGGGGTCTATCCCGTGGAGCTGCCCTCGCAGGACCGCCTCGGCAAGGGCCTGCTGGAGCTGGAGCTGCCCATCGCGACCGGGCAGGTCGAGGCCTCCGACGCCGGCACGGTCGACGTCGAGGGCGTCAGCACCGGCGTCGGCGGCGGCGCCTCCGACTCCCTGTCCCGCCCCTGACCGGCACGACCCGACCGCACCCGGCCGCACGGCATACCGGAGGACCGATCCCGTCATGACCACCCCGAGCACCCCCATCACCTACGCCGGGGCCGGCGTCGACGTCGAGGCCGGCGACCGCGCGGTCGAGCTGATGAAGGCCTCGGTCCGGCGGGCGCAGCGCCCCGAGGTGCTCGGCGGCCTCGGCGGCTTCGCCGGGATGTTCGACGCGTCGGCCCTCAAGGGCATGGCCCGGCCGGTGCTGGCCACCTCCACCGACGGCGTCGGCACCAAGGTCGCCATCGCCCAGCGGATGGACAAGCACGACACGATCGGCTTCGACCTGGTCGGCATGGTCGTCGACGACATCGTCGTGTGCGGGGCCGAGCCGCTGTTCATGACCGACTACATCGCCACCGGCCGGGTGGTCCCCGAGCGGATCGCGGCGATCGTCTCCGGCATCGCCGCCGCCTGCGAGGTGGCCGGCACCGCGCTGGTGGGCGGCGAGACCGCGGAGCACCCCGGCCTGCTCGGGCCGGGGGAGTACGACGTGGCCGGCGCCGCGACCGGCGTCGTGGAGCACGACGACGTGCTGGGCCCGCAGCGGGTCCGGGCCGGTGACGCCGTCGTCGCGCTGGCCTCCTCGGGCCTGCACTCCAACGGCTACTCGCTGGTGCGCGCGGTCTTCGACCGCGCGGGGTGGGCGCTGGACCGCCACGTCGAGGAGCTCGGCCGCACCCTCGGCGAGGAGCTGCTCGAGCCCACCCGCGTCTACGCCCGCGACCTGCTCGCCCTGATCCGCACCCCCGGGCTGGACGTGCACGCCCTGAGCCACGTCACCGGCGGCGGCCTGGCGGCCAACCTGGCCCGGGTGCTGCCGCAGGGCACGTTCGCCCGGCTGGACCGCGCCTCCTGGACGCCGCCGGCGGTGTTCACGCTGGTGCAGCAGCTCGGGCAGGTGCCGGTCGCCGACGTGGAGCGCACGCTCAACATGGGTGTCGGCTTCGTGGCGGTGCTGCCGGCGGAGCAGGCCGACCTCGCCGTGCGCACGGCGCAGGCGTCCGGCCTGCCCGCCTGGGTGCTCGGCGAGGTCAGCGACCGCGCGACGGCGGCGGTGCAGGACGGCGTCGAGGTCGTCCACGGCGCCAAGGGCGTCGACGGTGGCGCGGTCCAGGTCGTGGGGACGCACCCTGCCTGACCGCGCCAGGGGCAGGAGGCAAGACGGGCGGCCACGCCGTGATGAGGCGCGCGTCGGCGACGGGCGCCCTGGCCGCGTCACGGCATACCGGCTCGACGCACGGTGCCCGAGGGGCTCACGGCACGCGGCCGTCAGCCACCGCTGTGCACCGTCCCGAGGGGCGGTGCACATGACAAGGTGCCGTCACCGCTCTCGCGGCAGCAGCACCCGGTGGAAGGGTGAGGGTGATGACCTGCCCGTCCGTGGACGGGACTGACGGCGCCGCGCCCCGGAGGGCGCGGCGCATGAGGTCAGCGTTGGCCTGACGCCCACTTCCCGTAGTCGTCGTCGTAGTCCTCGCCGTCGTCGACGTCGGAGCTGCGCTCCGGCTCGGTGTACGACGATCCGTGCAGTTCTCGCTCAAGCGCGCTCAAGTCAGTGTCGGGGGAGAAGTACTTCAGCTCCCGAGCGACCTTCGTCTGCTTGGCTTTGGCCCGGCCGCGCCCCATGGCGTCGACCCCCTCATGCGTCTGCCGGGACGGCATCGCTCGGTCGAGCCCACCGGTCAGCGGGTTCGACTCCACGGAGCGGTCCCGGGAATCTCGTATTTCGTGGTGGTAACGCTACAGGAGCAATGCAAATTCGCGCTGCCCGGTCGAGGGTGTGCCGTCCCACTTCGTGGCCGGATCGTGCTCCGCCGGCGCCAGACCCGTGCGGGTCCGGCGCCGGCGGTGGGGCAGATGTCCGATAGTTGGCGATCAGCGGCCGCTGGGCAGCCAGATCCGGGACGGGTTGCCGACGGTCGCCATGCGCCGCTCGGCGATCCGGTCGGCGGCCACGGCCGGGGAGGTGCCCTCCTGCTCGGCCATCCGCAGCACCGAGGCGGTCGCCTCGAAGATGCCGGTGGCGCGCTGCTTGGCCCGCTCGAAGCTGAAGCCGTGCAGCTCGTCGCTGACCTGGATGACGCCGCCGGCGTTGACCAGGAAGTCGGGGGCGTAGGTGATGCCCCGCTTGAGCATCCGGTCGGCGCTGCCGCCGGGACCCTCGGTGACGAGCTGGTTGTTGGCCGCACCGCAGACGATCTGGGCGGACAGGACGTCGACGGTCAGGTCGTCGAGGGCGCCGCCGAGCGCGCAGGGGGCGTAGATGTCGATGTCGGAGCGGACCAGGGACTCCACGTCGTCGACCACGTCGACCTGCGGGTGGAGCACGCGCAGCGCCTCCAGTGCGGCCGGGTTGACGTCGGTGGCGACCACGTGGGCGCCGTCCTCGAGCAGGTGGCCGGTGAGGATGCGCCCGACCTTGCCCACGCCGGCGACACCGACCGTGCGACCGTGCAGGCTGGGGGTGCCCCACACGTGCTGGGCGCTGGCGCGCATGCCCTGGAAGACGCCCCAGGCGGTGAGCACGGAGGAGTCGCCGGCGCCGCCGTTGGCCTCGCTGCGGCCGGTTGCGAAGCGGGTCTCCTTGCCGACGACGTCCATGTCGGCCACGTAGGTGCCCACGTCGCAGGCGGTGACGTAACGCCCGCCGAGGCTCTCGACGAAGCGGCCGTAGGCCCGCAGCAGCGCCTCGGTCTTGTCCTTCGCGGGGTCACCGATGATGACCGCCTTGCCGCCGCCGAGGTCCAGGCCGGCCACGGCGTTCTTGTAGGCCATCCCCCGGGACAGGCGCAGCACGTCGGCGAGCGCGTCCTCCTCGCTGGCGTAGGGATAGAACCGGGTGCCGCCGAGCGCCGGGCCGAGCGCGGTGCTGTAGATGCCGATGATGGCGCGCAGGCCGGTAGCCTTGTCGTGGCAGAACACGACCTGCTCGTGGCGGTCCTCGGCGTGGTCGGGCGAGGGCGGTACGACGGGTGACGCGGTCACGGTGGTGACTCCTCGGGGTGGATGGGGCGCGCGGGTCTCGCGGCGGAAATCAGCCTATTCCGCTTCCTGTCACGGCGGAGTAACTAGTTCTTTTGGGGCATCAGATATGACACGTCTTGATTGTTCCCAAGTCGTCACCAATGTCCGAAACTGATGGTGTGCCCCTGCTCAGAGGGGTGCCCAGTCCAGAGGAGACGACCATGACCGCGAGACACCTCGACGCCGAGAACTTGCTGACTCCGGCTGAGGTTGCTGCGCTCTTCCGCGTCGACCCCAAGACCGTGACGCGCTGGGCCAAGGCCGGCAAGCTCAACTCGATCCGGACTCTTGGCGGCCACCGGCGTTACCGCGAGTCCGAGGTCCGTGCCCTGCTCGAGCGCGCCAACATGGCCGCCGAGCACCAGCCCGGCGTCGCCTGAGCCAGCACCCGGCAGTGCCGGGCCTTGACATCAAGTTCGCTTTAACTTCGAGCATGGGCTCTACCACCGACCAGGAGGAGAGCCCATGCCTGTCGCCGTCATCACCGGCGCATCCCGCGGCCTCGGCCGCGCCACGGCCACCGCGCTGAGCCGCCTCGGCTGGAGCGTCGTCGTCGACGCCCGGTCCGCCGCCGACCTCGCCGCCCTGGAGCGGGAGCTGCCCGGCGGCACGCTGACCGTCCTCGCCGGCGACGTCACCGACCCAAGCCACCGTGCCGCGCTGGCCGCCGCGGTCGAGGCGCACGGCCGGCTCGACCTGCTGGTCAACAACGCCAGCCTGCTCGGGCCCAGCCCGCAGCCACCGCTGGCGAGCTACCCCCTCGACGTCCTCGCCCGCGTGTACGACGTGGACGTCCTCGCCCCGCTGGCCCTGACCCAGCTGCTCCTGCCCGCCCTGACGGCGGCCCGGGGCGCGCTCGTCAACGTCAGCTCGGACGCCGCGGTGGAGGCCTACGAGGGCTGGGGCGGCTACGGCTCGGCCAAGGCGGCGCTCGACCACGTCAGCGCGGTGCTCGCCGCCGAGCGGCCCGACCTCGCGGTCTACGCCTTCGACCCCGGCGACATGCGCACGGCCATGCACCAGGCGGCCTTCCCCGGCGAGGACATCAGCGACCGGCCCGAGCCGGAGACGGTCGTGCCGGCGCTGCTGCGCCTGGTCACCGAGCGCCCCCCGAGCGGGCGCTACCGGGCCGCCGAGCTGCTCGCCCGCGCCGCGGCGGTGACGGCATGAGCGTGGCGACGGTGCCCGAGCTGGCCTTCAGTGTGCCGGAGGGGGCGCTGGCCGCCGAGCCGCCGGAGGCGCGCGGGCTGCGCCGTGACGAGGTGCGCCTGCTGGTCGCAGACGGCTGCGGGCTCAGCCACGCGCGCTTCCACGACCTGGGCCGGTTCCTGCGGGCCGGGGACGTGCTGGTCATCAACACCTCGGCGACGCTGCCGGCGGCCCTGCCGGCCCGGCGCGGCGGGGTCGAGGTGACCGTGCACTTCGCCGCCGAGCCCGCGGCCGGGACGTGGCTGGTCGAGCTGCGGCCCGGCCCCCGCGCGGACGGCCCGCTGCGGGACGGGCGCGAGGGCGAGCGCCTCGACCTGCCGGACGGTGGCGTGCTGCGGCTGCTGGCGCCCTACCCCGACTCGCTGGCCGACCGGCCCCGGATCTGGCGGGCCAGGGTGAGCCTGCCGCTGCGCACGGACAAGTTCCTCGTCGCCCACGGGGCGCCGATCGCCTACGCCTACGTGCGGGGCGCCTGGCCGATCTCGGCCTACCAGACGGTGTTCGCCCGCGACCCCGGCAGCGCCGAGATGCCCAGCGCGGGCCGGCCGTTCAGCGCCGATCTCGTCTCGGACCTGGTGGCGGCGGGGGTGCTCATCGCCCCGGTCACGCTGCACACCGGGGTCTCCTCGATGGAGCCGGGCGAGGGCCCCCTCCCCGAGCGGTATGCCGTGCCCGAGGGTTCGGCGGCGCTGGTCAACCTCGCCCGCGCCCGGGGCGGCCGGGTGGTCGCCGTCGGCACCACCGCCACCCGGGCGCTGGAGACCGTCGCCGCGCCGGACGGCACGGTGGCGGCGGGCGCGGGCTGGACCGACCTCGTGCTCGGGCCGGACCGGCCGGCGCGCGCCGTCGACGGCATCATCAGCGGCTGGCACGAGCCGGGCGCCTCGCACCTGCTCCTGCTCGAGGCGGTCGCCGGGCCGGACGTGGTGCGCCGGGCGTACGCCGAGGCGGTGCGCGAGCGCTACCTGTGGCACGAGTTCGGCGACAGCGCCCTGCTCCTGCGCGAGGGCGCCTGCGGCGAGCTCGGCGACTGACCCGGCATACAGCGTCTGACCCACCGAACACCCGAAATCCGTCGTTTCGGGCCCGATCACGGCCCGAAACGACGGATGTGCCGTGTTCGGTCGAGGTGCAGGTGGGCTCAGGGGGTCGGCTTCAGGCGCCCTCGCTCGACCACGCTCGTCCCCGTCACGACGCTCAGCGGGGGGATGTCCCTCGCGACGACGGCGCCCGCGCCGACGACCGACCCGCGACCGACGGTCACACCGGGGGTGATCGTGGCGGCCGCGCCGATCCACACGTCGTCCTCGATGACGATCGGGGCGTGCGTGATGAAGTCGTACCGCTCGTCGGGGTCGACCGGATGGCCGGCGGTGCTCAGGGTCACCCGGGGACCGATCAGGACGCGGTCACCGATGGTGATGCCTCCGAAGTCGAGGAAGAAGCATCCCTGGTTGATGAACACGCGGTCCCCGAAGGACGCTCCGAGCCCGTAGTCGCAGTAGAACGGCGGCAGGATCGACAGGGAGTCAGGAATCGGTGAGCCGAAGATCTCGGCGAGCAGCTCCCTGCGTGCGTCGAGGTCGTCGAACGGCAGGGCGTTGAGGCGCGAGGCCAGGGTCATGACCAGCTGCACGCGCTCTGCGAACGCTCGTGACTCGGGGGTCCGGGTTCGCAGGCGTTGCTCGTGGCGCACGAGGTGATGCTGGCATGGCGAGGGCGAGCCCCCGCGACGACCCTCGCTCAGGTGGCGGCCCGGCATACCTCGACCGAGCACGCGAAATCCGTCGTTTCGGGCCGGAATCGGGGCTGAAACGACGGATTCGCGGTGTTCGGTCGCCTCAGAAGGTGCCGTTGTAGACGTCGAGGCCGAACCGGTTGAGCCCGGACGCGCCGGCGTAGCCGAGGTAGGGCAGCCCGAACAGGTCCTCCATGCTCGCCAGCAGCGAGTAGTGGTTGTACGACGTGCTGCTCACCGTGCCCGCCTTGACGAACGGCGAGAGCACCAGCGCGCCGACCTTGCCGCCGCCCATGCCGGTGATGCCCGGCAGTGCGGCGTTCGGGCCGGGGCCCTCGCCGCAGCAAGCGGTCGCGTCGGACTGCGGGCCGTCGGACTCGTCGAAGGTGATGACGAGCATCCCGTCGGCCTGGAACGCCGGCGACGACGTGATCCGCGGGACCCACGTCTTCAGCCACTCATCGGCCGAGGCCAGCCCGCCGGGACGCCCGTCGACGCACGGCGAGTCGTGGCCGTCGTCGCACAGGTTCGGCGTGATGTAGCTCAGGTTCGGGGTCGTCGAGGCCGAACCCAGGTCGGACGTCAGCGCCGACAGGTCGACCACGTGATCGGCGCAGGACGGGGAGTCGATGACCGAGTGGAAGTACATGAACGGGTTGTGCCGCGTGGCGTACTGGTCGCCGACCTTCGCCTTCTGGGTGTCATCGACGGCGCCCACCTGCGGGTGCCGGCACGGCGTGCCCATGTCCTCCATGTAGCCGCGCCAGCTCAGGCCCTTGCCGGTGAGCTGGTCGGGCAGGCTCGGCACGCTCGTGGGGAAGACGCAGCCGTTGCCGACCGCCTGCCCCGGCGCGACGGTCCCGGACCCGGTGAAGTTCGAGTAGGTCTGGCAGTCGGCCTGCATCTGGCCGTTCGGGCCCTGCCCGCTGACCTGCGCCACGTAGTTGGGCTGGCTGTTGTGCGCCGTGCCGTAGTAGCTCGAGAGCAGCACGCCCTGCGAGCGCAGCGTCTGCGACAGGTACGGCGCCGCGGACCCGGGACCCCACGTCTCGTCATACCCCTTGTTCTCCAGGTTGATGACGAACACGTGCTTGACCGGCGGCGGGTATGACGCGCTCGCCTTGGGCTTCGGGGCGGCGGCCGAGGCGGTGGTCGTCGCGGCGACCAGCGTGGTGAGGGCGGTCGCGGCGGCGGCCAGGGCGGCCGTGCGGCGTCGGGGGCGGATCATGCGGGCAGGCTCCATCCGTGCTTGGTGGCGAGGTCCTTGAGGGCGTGCCAGTCCTCGTAGTCGGCGAACCCTCCCGGAGGACAGGGGGTCCCGGCGAAGGCCGGCACGTCGTAGCGGGGTGCGGCGAGGTTGGTGGTGGAGAAGTCCAGGACCTCGGCGAGGTTGTTGGCGGCGGCGTCCCGCGGGGTGAGCGGGGCCAGGCCCCAGCGCCACTCGATCATCTTGAGCACCGAGGTGTGGTCGTAGACGCCGTGCGCCACGTGGGAGCGACGGGCCTTGGGTGAGATCACCAGGCACGGCACGCGGAAGCCGCGCAGGCTGCCGTACTCGGGGTGGGCGTCCGGAGCCGTCGTCGGCGCCACGTGGTCGTAGAAGCCGCCCCACTCGTCGTAGTTGATGACCAGCGCGGTCCGCCCCCAGTTCGGCGAGGTCGTCACGGCCTCATAGACCTGGTCCAGGAAGTACTGCCCGGCCCGGATGTCGGCGTGCGGGTGGTCGTCGGCGGAGGACCCGGTCGACTCGTCGAGAAACCTGGGGTCGACGAAGCTGACCGCCGGCAGCGTGCCGGCCTTCGCGTCGGCGAGGAACGCGGCATACGGCTGGGAGATGTCGACGTACTTCTCGCCCCACAGCGCCAGGAACGGGGTGTCGTTGTAGTAGTAGGTGCCCTTGATCCCGGCGTCCTTGAGGCGGTCCCAGATCGTCGGCATGGTCGAGATGGCGGTGGAGTTGTGAATCCGGTCGGTCTGCGCCGAGTGCTGGTAGAAGCGGTTGGGGTAGGTCTCGGCCAGGATCGCCGAGAAGTAGCCGTCGCAGACGGTCCAGTCGCGGGCGGCGCGGCCGTAGAAGGCCAGGTCGGCGTCGGTGTAGTAGCCGATGGCGAACTCGTCGTTGTCGCCCGAGCGCAGCCAGCCGTCGCAGGCACCGTCGTTGTACTGCACCCGACCACCCTCCCAGGAGTGGTCCGGGTCGGGGTGGGCGCAGCCCTGGGTGTCGGTCAGGTGGTGGGTCTGGCGCTGCACGCCGTAGCGGTCGGTGTAGGTGAGCCCGGCCTGCTTGCCGTTCGCCCCGGGCAGCCAGCCGAGGTAGTGGTCGAAGGACCGGTTCTCCATCATCACCACGACCACGTGGTCGATGCCGGAGTCGGCGGGGGCGGGAAGGGTCGGCGTGGCTGCGGACGCGGGCAGCGCCTGCTCGAGGGCGGCGGCGCCCAGGGCGGCCCCGGTGCCGGCCAGCAGCTGTCGTCGGCTGATCTCCATGACCGGGTCAACGGCGTTGCGCGGCAGGGGTTATCGCGGGCACCGGAAGTTCACGACTCGTTCACCGCGACGGCGTCCGGCACCATGGTCCCGTGGTGCAGACGGTGGAGCTGCTGCTCGACGAGGCACTCGAGGCGCAGGTGCTCGCGCAGTGGCGGGCCCTCGCCGACGCCGGGCTGCCCAGCCAGGCGCTGCACACGGGCCCGTCGAACCGTCCGCACGTCACCCTCACCGCGCAGGCGGCCATCCCCGCCGACCGCGAGCGCGGCCTTGCCGACGTGCTCGCCGGGCTGCCGCTGGGGGTGCGGCTGGGGTCGGTCACCTGCTTCGGGCGGGACCGCTACGTGCTGGTGCGCCCGCTCGTCGCCACAGTCGAGCTGCTCCAGCTGCAACGCCACGTCTTCGCGGTCGCCGGCAACGGCAACGGGGTGCGCGACCTCATGCGGCCCGGCCACTGGGTCCCGCACGTGACCCTGGCGCACCGGATGAGCGCCGAGCAGGTCGGCATCGCCCTCGCCGTGCTGCACGGGTCGGAGGAGACCGACGGGTATGCCGTGTCCGCCCGCCGCTGGGACAGCGAGGCCAGGCGCGAGTGGGCCCTGGTCGCACGGGAGTGAGTGCCGTGGGCCGGTGGCCGCGGGTGTCGATGGTGGCGGCGGGGCTGGCCATGCTGGGCAACCTCGCCGGGCTGGTGTGGGCCGGCTCGGTCTACGGCCGCGAGGTGCCGGCGTTCGTGCAGCAGGCGGTGGCCCAGGACGTCGTCGACCTGCTCGTCGTCGGGCCGGCGCTGATCGTCCTGGCGGTCGGTGTGCTGCGCGGGTCGGATCGGGCGTGGCTGCTGTGGCTGGGGGCCCTGGCCTTCATCGTCTACAACGACGTGATCTACGCGTTCACGATCCACGTCGGCCGGCTGTCGCTGCTGTGGATCGCCGTCCTCGGCCTGTCGGTGGCGGCGCTCGGTGCGGGTCTGCACCGGCTGGACCCGGAGGCGCTGCGGTGGTCCGACCGGGTGCCGCGCCGGACCGTGGGCGTCTTCCTCGTCGTGGTCGGGGCGCTGTTCGCCCTGCTCTGGCTCTCCGAGCTGCTCCCGGCGGTCGTCCGGGGCACGGTGCCACGCAGCGCCCGCGAGCTTGGCCTGCCGGCGAACCCGGTCCACGTGCTCGACCTGGCCCTCTTCCTGCCCGGGGTCATCGCAGCCGGCGTCATGGTCCTGCGCCGGCGCCCGCTCGGCCTGGCGATGGCCCCAGGCCTCTTGCTGTTCCTCGTCCTGACCGGCCTGCCGATCCTGCTGACGCCGGTCGTCGCCACGGTCCGGGGCGAGGCCGCGGCGTGGTCGGTGGTCGTGCCGATCGGCGTGCTCACCCTGGTCACTGCGGTCGTGCTCGGTCGGCTGGTATCCACCCTCGAGGTGGATCCGGCGCGGGGCCGGCAAGCGTAGGCTCGCAGCCGAGGACGACCCGGGGAGACCGCCACGACCGCGACCCGCCACTTCGAGTCACCCGCCCTGCCGCAGCGGGTCGTCTTCGGCGTGGGGTCCTTCGCCCGGGTCGCCACCGAGCTGGAGGCACTGGGTGCCCGGCGGGTGCTGCTCATCGCCTCGGCCTCGGCCAAGACCCGTGCCGACGACCTCGCCCACCACCTCGGTGACCGGCTGGCCGCGCGCGTGCACGAGGTCCGCCAGCACGTGCCGCAGGCGCTCGCCGACGACACCGTGGCACTGGCCCGCGACCGGGACGCCGACGCGGTGGCGACGATCGGCGGCGGGTCGGCGACCGGCCTGGGCAAGGCGGTCGCGCTGGCGACCGGGCTGCCGCTGCTGGCCGTGCCCACGACCTATGCCGGGTCCGAGGCCACCCCGGTGTGGGGCGTCACCGGGGAGGACAAGCGCACCGGTCGCGACCTGCGCGCGCTGCCCCGGGTCGTGGTCTACGACGCCGAGCTGCTCGCCGGCCTCCCGCCGGCGACCACGGCCACCTCCGGGCTCAACGCGCTCGCGCACTGCGTCGAGGCGCTCTGGTCCCCGGACGCGACGCCGGTGACGGACCTGCTGGCCGCAGAAGCGATCCACCTGCTGGGCAGGGCTCTGCCACGCGCGACCTGGAACCCGGGTGAGCTCGCCGACCGGGATGACACCCTGCTCGGTGCGTGGCTCGCCGGCACGGTCTTCGCCGTGGCCGGGGGAGGGCTGCACCACACGCTGTGCCACGTCCTGGGTGGCACCTGGGGGCTCGACCACGGCGCGACGCACGCCGTGCTGCTGCCCCACGTCACGGCATACAACGCGGCCGCGGCGCCGGAGGCGGTGGCGACCGTCGCGCGGGAGCTGCGCGCCGACGACGCGGCCCGCGGGCTGTGGGACCTGGCCCGCACCCTGGCCGCACCGCCCTCCCTGGCCGCGATCGGCATGCCGGCCGGGGGGTTGGACGAGGCGGCCGAGCGGGCCGTGACGGCCGTGGGGGAGCGCAACCCGCGGCCGGTGGACGTCGCATCGCTGCGACGGCTGCTGGACGACGCCTTCCACGGGCGCGCGCCCGGCGGCAGCGCACCGGGCCCTGCTGGGTGAAGGAGGCAGACATGGGCAGCTGGAACGGCATGACCTACGAGGGCAAGGACACGCTGCTGCGCGTCGTGCGCCACGAGGCGGAGGACTTCTACGCGCTGGCGGAGCAGCCGGGGGTCTGGGAGGCGCCCACCGGCTGCGCCGAGTGGCAGGTGCGCGACCTCGTCGGCCACCTCGTCGACGTCACGGAGAACTACTTCGAGCGCTTCGACGCGGCGCGCGGCGGCCTGGAGGTGGAGCCGGCCTACGGGGTGCGCGGGATGGCCGAACGGGCCGGTGAGCGCGGCCGCTCGTTCCGGGACGTGACCCAGGCCGAGCTCGTCGAACGCGGGCGGACCGACTTCGCCAAGATGATGGGCCTGCTCGAGGCGCTGACCCCCGAGGACTGGACCGGCCTGAACGTGTCGCACTACTACATGGGTCGGCTGCCGGCGCACTTCTACGCGGCGTTCCAGCTCATGGACTACGGCGTGCACACGTGGGACATCCGCGAGGGCAGCGGCCGTGAGCACGCGCTGTCCGGCGATGTCGCCGACCTGCTCGTGCCGTACATGTTCGTCCTCTGGTCGGCCACCGCGGCGCCGGACCCGGAGGCGACGCCGTTCGAGATCGGCATCCGCATCACCGGCGGCGCCAACGCCGGCGACACCCGGGTGAGCGTCGGCCCGGATGGCCTGACCTACGCGGCCGGTGACCTCGCCGACCTGACAGTGCTCGAGTTCGACGCGGGCAGCTTCGTGCTCACCGCCTTCGGCCGCTGCCACGGCGGCACCGTCCGCGGCGACCGCGAGGTGGCCGACCGCTTCCTGAACCTGTTCTTCCGGATCTGAGGAGGTCGCATGACCAGCGAGATCGACCTGGCCGCCATCGACGCCGAGCGGGAGCGGCTGCGCACGACCTACCTGCGCTCGCCGCGGGAGCGGCCGGCGTCCGCGGCGCGCGGGCTGCACCACTTCGCCGTCGTCTGCTCGGACGTGGAGGCGACCATCCGCTTCTACCAGGAGCTGCTGGAGTTCCCGCTGACCGAGATCTTCGAGAACCGGGACTACAAGGGCTCCAACCACTTCTTCTTCGACATCGGCAACAACAACCTGCTGGCGTTCTTCGACTTCCCGGGTCTGGGGGTCGGGCCCTACGCCGAGGTCCTCGGCGGGTTGCACCACATCGCCATCTCGGTCGAGCCGGAGAAGTGGGAACGGCTCAAGGGCAAGCTGCGTGAGGCCGGGGTGGACTACCAGGAGGAGAGCGGCACCTCGATCTACTTCCGCGACCCCGACGGCGCGCGGCTGGAGCTCATCGCCGACCCGCTCGGGGAGATGTACGGCACCTCGGTGCTCTAACCCCGGCGGGCGGCTCGGCTCGGCGCCCCTTTGCGCAAGAAGGGCTGCCGGGAGGCCGGTTTCGCGGCCTCCCGGCAGCCCCAACTTGCGCAAAGCCGGGTTCCTGCGCGCGCCGGTACGCCGACCGGTTCAGACGCCCGCCGGTATGCCGGCCGGCTCAGGCCGCCTCGACCAGGGTCGCCTCCGGCGCGGCCCCCTCCGCGTGCCGCGCGAGCACGCTGCGCAGCAGGACCGGCGTGAGCACGGCCGCGAGCAGGAGCAGCGCGGTCCCGGTGAGGGCGGCGACGTGGAACCCGTCGACGAACGCCTGCCGCGCGGCGCCGGCGAGCTCACGGCCGGCCGCGGCCGGCAGCTGACCGGCGGTGCCGAGCGCCCCGGCGAGGCTCTCGTGGGCCGCCTGTGCGCCCGTGGGCAGCCCGGCCAGCGCCGGCTCGACGGTCCGGCGGTAGACGGCCGCCCCGATGCTGCCCAGGACCGCGATGCCCAGCGCGCCGCCGAGCTCGCTGCTCGTCTCGCTGACCGCGGCGGCGACGCCGGCCCTGGGTGCGGAGACGCTGCCGATGACCACGTCGCTGACCAGGGTCATGACGGCGACCAGTCCGGCGGCGAGCAGCCCGGCCCCCACCATCGGCAGCACCAGCGGGGAGTCCAGCTGGACGGTGCTCATCACGGCGAACCCGGCCGCGGCGACGCCCAGGCCGCTGCCCATGACCACGGCCCGGTTGACCTTCTGCGAGACGGCCCCGGCGACAGGGGCGGCGACGGCGACGCCGACGCTGGGCAGCAGGCTCCACAGCGCCGCGGTCAGCGGGGACATGCCGAGGACGAGCTGGAGGTACTGCGTGACGAACACGGCGTGCCCCACCAGGGCGAACATCGTCACGGTGTTGACACCGATCGACCCGCTGAACCCGCGGCCCCGGAACATCGCCAGGTCGAGCATCGGGTGCGCGGCCCGGCGCTGGCGCAGCAGGAACGCCGCGCCGACGAGCAGGCCGGCACAGACCCAGGCGACCTGCGCCGCGCCGAAGCCCTCGACCGCGCCGTTCTTCATGCCGTAGACCAGCGGCAGCACCGCGCCGAGCGAGAGCAGCGAGCCCAGCAGGTCGAAGCGGCCGGCGGCAGGGTTGCGGTACTCCGGCAGCAGCACGGGGGCCAGCAGGAGCAGCAGCGCCATGACCGGCAGGTTGACGAGGAACACCGACCCCCACCAGAAGTGCTCGAGCAGCAGGCCGGACAGCACCGGCCCGAGGGAGACGCCACCGGTCATGACGCCGGTCCAGATCGCGATGGCGGTCGTGCGCTGCCTGGGGTCCTCGAACATGTGCCGCACCAGGGACGCGGTCGACGGCATGAGCGTGGCCCCGCCGACGGCGAGCACGGCCCGGGCGGCGATGAGGGCGCCGGGGCCGGGGGCGTAGGCGGCGGCCAGCGAGGCCGCTCCGAAGGTAAAGGCACCCACCATGAGCAGGCGGCGACGGCCGACCCGCTCGCCCAGTGCCCCCATCGTCAGCAGCAGGCCCGCCAGGACGAAGCCGTAGACGTCGAGGATCCACAGCTGCTGGGTCGCCGTGGCCCCGAGGTCACGGCTGATCTCCGGCACCGCGAAGTAGAGGACCGAGACGTCCATCGAGACCAGGAGCAGGGGCAGGGCCAGCACGCCCAGCCCGACCCACTCCCGGCGGCCAGCGCGACGGGGTGCGCCCGCCGCGGGACCGAGATCCGTGCTTGTCATGACCACTCTCCTTGACTGCGTACGACATACACTGTGTATGGCGTAAGCAGAAGATAGCGCCCTTTTGCGTAAGGTGTAAACAGATCTAGGATCGGGCGTCGCCGTCCCGCTGGAAGGAGCACCATGAGCACAGCCGACGAGGTCGAGGTCCCGCGGGTCCTGCGGCTGCTCTGGGGCCTGGAGGAGCCGTCGCGGCGCGGGCCGAAGCCGGGCCTGAGCCTGGATGCGATCGCCGACGCGGCGGTGCGGCTGGCCGACGCCGAGGGGCTCGCCACCGTCTCGATGAGCCGGGTCGCCGGCGAGCTGGGCTTCTCGACCATGTCGCTGTACCGCTACGTCGACTCCAAGGACGACCTGCTGCTGGTCATGGCCAACGCCGGCTACGGCCGGCCCGAGCTGCACCACGGACCGCGCGCCGCCTGGCGCACCCGCCTGGAGGAGTGGGCGCGGGCCATGCGCGCCGGCCTCGCGGCCCATCCCTGGCTGCTGGAGATCCCGGTCAGCGAGCCTCCGCTCGCGCCCAACCCGCTGGCCTGGATGGAGGCCGGCCTCCAGGCGCTGTCGGCCACGCCGCTGCGCGATCAGGAGAAGCTCTCGGCGATGCTGCTCACCGACACGTTCGTGCGCGGCCAGACCCAGCTCGCGCTGCAGGTGGACGCGGCCGCCCGACGGTCCGGGTCCACCCCGCAGGAGGCCGACGCCCGCTACGCCCGTGTGCTGGGCCAGCTGGTGACCCCCGAGACCCACCCCGGCCTCGTCGGCGCGCTCAGCTCGGGCTCGCTGGAGGACGGCAGCGAGGACTTCGCCGACGATGAGTTCGCCTTCGGCCTCAAGGTCGTCATGGACGGCATCGCGGGCCTGGTCGAGGCGCGGTCACGCCGCCGCGGGACGTAGTTCCCTGCACCGGGGTGGGCTGCCCCGCCGAGCGTGGGGGCGTGACGGTCACCCTGGCGCTCGCCGGCGACACGATGCTCGGGCGGGGCGTCGGTGCGCACCTGGCCGACCACCGGGTGCGTGACCTGTTCGGCGACGCGCTGCTGGAGGTCGTCCGCGGCACGGACGGGGTGGTGCTCAACCTCGAGTGCTGCGTGTCCACCCGGGGCCGGCCCTGGCCGGGGCGGGTCTTCCACTTCCGGGCCCCGCCGCGGGCCGTCGAGGCGCTGGCCCTGCTCGGCGTGCGCTGCGTGACCCTGGCCAACAACCACGCGCTCGACTACGGCGTCGAGGCGCTGCTCGACACGCTCGACCTGGTGCGGGCGGCGGGCATCGCGGTGGCCGGCGCCGGCGCGGACGAGGCGGAGGCCCGCGCCCCGGCGCGGGTCACCGTCGGGGGCCAGCCGCTGACCGTGGTCGGGCTGACCGACCACCCGGAGGAGTACGCCGCCGCCGCGGACCGCCCGGGCGTGGCGTGGGCGGACCTGCCTGCCGGGGTGCCCGGGTGGGTGACTGAGGCGGTGGCGACAGGACGGCACACCGGGGCGGTGCTGGTGATGCCGCACTGGGGACCGAACATGACCCGCGAGCCCCCGGCCCACGTGCGGGCCGCGGCGCGCGCCCTCGTGGCGGCGGGGGCCACCGTGGTCGCCGGGCACTCGGCGCACGTCTTCCACGGCGCGGTGGCCCCGGTGCTGTACGACCTCGGGGACTTCCTCGACGACTACGCCGTCGACCGCCGCCTGCGCAACGACCTCGGCGTCCTGTGGCTGGTCACGCTGGACGGCGGGCGGCTGGCCCGCGCCGAGGCGGTGCCGCTGCGGCTGGACTTCGCCCACACCGACGTCGCGACCGGGGACGACGCCCGCTGGGTGGAGCGCCGGCTGCGTCGGGCCTGCGCCGCCCTGGGGTCCGAGGTCACCGGGAGCGCCGACCGCCTGGAGCTCGTCCTGCCCTGAGCTGGGATCAGGCGGGCGTCACGCGCGGCGCCGGGTGCCGGTGCGGCTGCCGTGGGTGGCGTCGGGACACAGCTGTTCCACCGCTACCAGACCCGAGCGGAAGAAGTCGAGCGCCTCGTCCGGGTCGAGGACCATCTCGTCCCAGCGCGAGGTGAGCAGGTTGTCGATGTAGCGGGTGGTGGGGACGTGGATCCGGCCGTCGTCATCGAGCCGGACCCGCCGTCGCATCGACCGGTGGGAAGCCATGGCGCCAGCCTTGCAGCGAGGCGGGTGGGTTGGCCCGGGACCTCCGGCCCTGTCATGGTGTGCCCTGCCTCACCCCGGCGTGTCTCAGGCCGGTGTCGGTGCCTGGTCCTAGGTTCGGCGCCCGTGAGCGACTTCGTCGACGCCCTCGGTGTCCAGGTGCACCACGTGACCCGCGGACCGGCCGCGGGTCCCGACGTGCCGACCGCCGTGCTGCTGCACGGGTTCAGCCCCGACCACCGGCTGATGACCGGCTGCTTCGAGCCGGTCTTCGAGCGCCGGCAGGAGTGGCGCCGCACCTACCTCGACCTGCCCGGCATGGGTCGCACGGTGGCCCCGGACTGGGTGCGCGGCACCGACGACGTCTTCCGGGTGGTGCAGGCGGCGGTCGCCGCGCTGGTGCCGACCGGCCCGTATGCCGTGTGCGGGGAGAGCTTCGGCGGTTACCTCGCGCGCGGGCTGGCCGCCGCCGACCCGGAGCGGGTCGAGGGGCTGGCACTGGTGGCTCCGATGGTCGTCGCGGAGCACGCCGAGCGGGACGTGCCCGGGCACCAGGTGCTGCACCGTGACGAGGCGTTCATGGCGAGCGTCGGCGGTGGCGGCGGGGAGTTCGACGAGATCGCGGTGGTGCAGGACGCGGTGACGTGGCGGCGCACCCAGGAGGAGGTCGTCGCCGGCCTCGATGTGGCCGATGCCGTGGCGCTGGACCGCATCCGCCAGGGCTGGACCGGGACGTTCCCGCTCGACGGCGACCGGCCGTTCGAGCGGCCGGCGGTGTTCGTGACCGGCCGGCAGGACAGCTCCACCGGCTACCGCGACCTGTGGCAGGTGCTGGAGCGCTATCCGCGCGCCACCTTCGCGGTGCTCGACCGGGCCGGCCACAACGTGCAGATCGAGCAGCAGGCCGTGTTCGAGGCGATGGTGCACGAGTGGCTGGACCGGGTCGATGAGGCGCGAAAGGCGGTGCAGGACGGGCAGATCGGCCGGTAGCGTCGCGACCGTGATCATCCGCGACGCCACCGACGACGACTGGCCCCGCATCTGGCCGTTCTTCCAGCAGATCGTGGCGTCGGGGGAGTCCTACGCCTTCCCGCTCGACCTCGACCTCGACACCGCCCGGCCGTGGTGGATGGAGCAGCCGCCCGGTCGGACCGTCGTCGCCGTCGACGGCGACCGGGTGCTCGGCTCGGCCAAGATGGGCCCGAACCGGCCCGGCCGCGGCTCGCACGTGGCCACGGCGAGCTTCATGGTGGACCCGACGGCGACCGGCCGTGGGGTCGGACGTGCCCTGGGCGAGCACGCGCTGGCGTGGGCGCGGGCGGCGGGCTACCGCAGCATGCAGTTCAACGCGGTCGTCGAGACCAACACCCCGGCGGTGACGCTCTGGAAGGCGTTGGGGTTCACCGTCATCGGCACGGTGCCGGAGGCGTTCGACCACCCCCGCCACGGCCTGGTCGGTCTCCACGTGATGCACCAGGAGCTCTGACCGGGTCGTGCTCTCGGCGTTCCTGCCCATCTGGGCGCTGACGCTGCTCGGCTACGTCGCCGGACGGTTCCGCCTGCTCGGGGGCTCCGACGCCGACCGCGTGCTGGGCAGCTTCGTGTTCCACCTGGCCATGCCGGCGGCGCTCTTCACCTCGCTGTCACGGACCCCGCTGTCCCTGAGCGGGCGCGGGATCCTCGCCTTCGCCGTGAGCACCGTCTGCGTGATGGGTGCGGGCTTCGCCCTGAGCCGGGTGGCCTTCGGCCGCAAGGAGGGCGAGTCGACGATCGGCGGGATGGCCGCCGGCTACGTCAACTCCGCCAACCTCGGCATCCCCGTCGCGCTGCACGTCCTCGGCAACGCCTCGTTCCTGACCGGCGTGCTGCTCTTCCAGGTCCTCGTGGTGACGCCGCTGATCCTCGTGCTGCTCGACCGCGCGGCCGACCGGCGGGCCCTGCACCCGACCCGGCTGCTGACGCTGCCGCTGCGCAACCCGGTCATCATCGGCCTGGCCGCCGGCGCGCTCTGCTCGGCCTTCGGCTGGCGGGCCCCTGCCGTCGTGGCCGGCCCGTTGGCCCTGCTCGGGGCGGCGGCGGTGCCGTCCGCGCTGGTGGCGCTGGGCCTGTCGCTGACGGTGCGCGGTCCGGCCCTGCACGGCGAGGGTCGTCAGGTGGCGCTGCTCTCGGCGCTCAAGCTGGTCGCCCAGCCGCTGGTCGCCTGGCTGGTCGGCCTGGCCCTCGGCCTCGGCCGCGTCGAGCTGCTGGCCCTGGTGGTCTGCGCGGCGCTGCCCACCGCCCAGAACACCTACATCTTCGCCCGCGAGTATGGCCAGGGGACGCCGGTGGCCAGGCGCACCGTCGTCGTGACCACGGCGGCGTCGATGGCCACCCTCGCCCTCGTCGGCTGGGCCCTGGGCTGACTGCGGCAAACCCGCCCGCGGACCCGGCCACACGGCATACCCTCGCGCGCGGTGCCCGCGCCGCGGGCCGGAGGTGAAGGAGCCCGATGTCCCTGCCCGAGTGCACGCTGGTCCCGGTGGCCGAGCGCCCCGACCTCGAGGCGCTGGTGCCGGAGCTGTTTGCCGAGCACTGGCCCGAGTTCATCTTCCACGACCTCGGCGTCAAGCCCTACGTCGCGCGGCGGGCGGAGTACTTCGGCGACCTCGACTTCTGGGCGCTGGACGCCTCGGGCCGGCTGGTCGGCTGCTGCTACGGCGTGCCGATCGCCTGGGACGGCACGGTCGAGGACCTGCCCTCGGGCTACACCGAGTCGCTGGCCCGGTCGGTCACCGGTCACGAGGACGGCGTTGCGGCCGACACCCTCGTGGTGATGGGCGCGATGGTCCGAGGCGACGAGCAGGGCCGTGGCTGGGCCTCCGCCGTGCTGCTCGCTCTGCGCGAGGCTGGCGTCGCCAGCGGGCTGTCCCGGGTCATCGCCCCGGTGCGCCCGACCACCAAGAGCCGCTACCCGCTCACGCCGATCGAGGAGTTCATGTCGTGGACCCGCGAGGACGGCCTGCCCTTGGACCCGTGGCTGCGGACCCACGCCCGGCTCGGCGCCACGATCATCGCGCCGGCGCCGCGCAGCCAGACCATGACCGGCACGGTGGCCGAGTGGGAGAGCTGGACCGGGCTGCTACTCCCGGGGTCAGGTGACTACGTCATCCCGGACGGGCTGGCGGTGCTGCACGTCGACCGGGACGCCGACCTTGGCGCCTACCACGACCCGAACGTGTGGATGCGACACCTCTGAGGCCGCTTCCGCCGGGGCCGCGCCGGTGCTTGGCTGGGGTGCGTCGCCCCGGTGGGGTGGCGCAGGGAGAGTGTCATGACCGAGGACGCGAACCGCGGCAAGCCACCGGCCCGCCTGGTGAAGGCCACGGCCCCGATCGCCGCGCGGCTGGCGGGGCACCGCTGGTTCCCGGTGTGGGCGGTGCTGCGCCACCGCGGCCGCCGGAGCGGACGCGACTACGCGATCCCGGTGGCGGTGCTGGTGACCGGTGACGGCTTCGTCATCTGCCTGCCGTGGGGGCCGCAGACCAACTGGGTGCAGAACGTCCTGGCCGCCGGCGGGTGCGGTCTGCGCTGGAAGGGGCGCGAGCTGCGGCTCACCGACCCCCAGCTCGTCGACACCGACGTCGCCCTCGCCGCTGCAGGTCCCTTCGAGCGACTGGTGATCCGCCGGCTCGGCTTCCCCGGGTTCCTCCGGCTGCGCCGGGCCTGACGCCGGGCCCGGCGGGCCGGCGACGTGGCTGGGGTCGTAGGTTCGTCGGCATGCTCGCCGTGGAGAACGTCACCGGACCGGTCGCCTACCACGCGGAGGGACCGGTGTGGTCGCCCTCCTGGGGCGGCCTGCGCTGGGTCGACTTGACCCGCGGCGACCTGCTCACGCTGCGCGACCACGGCGTGCACCGGCTCCACGTCGGCGACGTCGCGGCCTTCCACCGGCCGCGCGCCGGCGGCGGGTTCGTCGTCGGTCTGGAGCGCGGGCTGGGCCTTGCGGACAGCCCCGAGGGCCCGGTCCGCGCGCTGCCCGAGGTCTGGTCCGACCCCGGCGTGCGGTTCAACGACGGTGGCTGCTCCCCGGCCGGGACCCTGTATGCCGGGACGATGGCCTACGACGCCGCGCCGGGGCGGGGGCAGCTGCTCCGCATCGGCGCCGCCGGTGGGCGGAGCACGGTCCTGGATGCGGTCGGCATCTCCAACGGCATCGCGTGGTCCCCCGACGGGACCCTGGCCTACTACGTCGACAGCCTCACCGGCCGGGTCGACGTCCTCGACGACGAGGACGACCAGCTCGTGGGGCGGCGCCCGTTCACCACGGTCGAGCGCGGTGGCCCGGACGGCCTGACCGTCGACGCCGAGGGTGGGGTGTGGGTCGCGCTCTGGGGCGGTGCCGCCGTCCACCGGTATGACGCGTCGGGCACCTTGAGCGCGGTCGTCGAGATCCCCGCGGCGCAGGTCAGCGCCTGCACGTTCGGTGGTGACGACCTCGGCACGCTCTTCGTCACCACCTCCCGGGAGAACCTGCCCGACGGGGAGGACCCGCAGGCGGGGTCGGTGTTCGCGGTCGAGGCCGGTGTCCGCGGCCTGCCGGTCCTGCCCTACGCCGGCTGAGGCGGCGCGGCTCCGGTCGGGCGGCCACCTGCCCGACCCCGCGAAGGTGGCCCAGCCATGGCGGGACATGGGGGTCGAGGTCAGCGACGCCCTGGCGCGCGCACG
>NZ_JBTCWL010000029.1:0-43811 GCF_054325275.1 Oryzihumus sp. | reverse complement strand
CCCCCCCCCCCCCCCCCCCCCCCGCCGATCAGTGACCGTGACGGTCGGGCTGACGAGTCACGGCCTGGACAATCACTTGACCGCGATGTCAGCCAGCTCGGCGTAGCCGCCGAGGATCTGGTTGTCGCTGTAGTTCTTCACACCAGAGCCATGGGGGAACATGAACTTCTGGTTGTCAAGACCGATGAAGCCGACCTTCTTGGCGATCATCTCGTCAATGTCACCCCAGGCCTTTTCCCGTGCGGTGGCGTCGGTGATGGTGAAGGCCTGGTCGATCTTGGCGTTCACCTCGCTGTCCGCGAAGTACCCGTAGTCCTGACCGGGGCCGCCGGCGCTGATGTTGACGCGGCTGTCGAACAACGCGGGGATGACAGTGGAACCGGAGGGCCAGTCCGCACCCCAGCTGCCCCACAGAACATCCGTCTTCGCGCCGTAGGACGGGTTCTGGATGGTGGAGTAGTACTTGTCGGAGATGCCGTCGAGGGTGACCTTGAAGCCCGCCTGCTCCCAGGTCTGGGCGAGGGCCGCGAGGGCCTTGTCCGAGGTGGGGCGCTTGCGGTAGGTCACCGTGATCGGCACCGGCAGGGTCAGGCCCGAGCTCTGCAGCACGGCCTTGGCCTTGGCCGGGTCACCCGCGGTGGGGACACCGAAGGGGTTGAAGTCCTTGTAGCCCTTCAGCGCCTTGTTGATGACGGCGAAGCTCGGGGTCGCCGCGGTCGGGCCGCCGTAGGCGGTGACGTAGGCGTCGCGGTTCGTCGACATCGCGAGCGCCTCACGGGCCTTCTCGTTCTTCATGACCTTGCTCTTGAAATTCGGGAGCAGGTAGTCGACGTAGGGCGCGGCCGGGTTGGTCGAACGGTCCTTGACGGCCGGGTTAGACATGATCTGGGCCTGCAGGGCCGGCGGGGCCTGACTTTCGGTCACGGCGAACTTGTCGTTGCCGGAGTCGGCCATGATGCGCTGGTTAACCGTCTCCGACTCGATGCCCTCCTGGTAGACGATCGAGTCCGGGTACGCCTTGCGGAACGGGTCAGACGAGGCGGACCAGTTGGGGTTGCGCACGAAGGTGCCACCCTTGTTGGTCTCCCAGTTGCCCTGCAGCATGTACGGACCATTGGAGAAGACCTGGTAGTCCGACTTCGCGCCCTGGTCCTTGTCCTGGCGGAAGGGACCGAAGGCAGGGAACGTGACGGTCTGGTTGAAGTCCGTGACCGGCTGGCCCATGTGGAAGGTGATGGTCTGGCCATCACAGGTCACAGCCTTGTCGTAGAGCTCCTGGCCGGTCTTCTTGTAGGGGCCGGCGTACTTGCTCGAGCCATCGGCGTTCTTCGGGATGTCGAAGTAGGCGATCGCGTAGTTCGGGCCACCGGTGATCTGGTCAGCAGCGAACGTGCGCGAGATGCCGTACTTGAGGTCCTCGCAGGTCACGGGCTTGCCGTCCTGCCACTTGGCGTCGCCCCGGAGGGTGAACTTCCAGGTCTTGCCACCGTCGGACATCGTGCCCGTGTCGGTGGCCAGGTCACCGATGAGCTTGCTCTGGTCCTGCAACGTCTTGCCCGGGGGGAAAGTGGTCAGGGTTCGCTCGAACACCCGGCTCGCGAACTGGACGTCCGCACCGACGTAGATCCGCTGCGGGTCCCAGTGGTCGACCGGTCCAAGGTTGAGCATGTACAGCGTGCCGCCCTTGGCTGCGGGTCCGCTACTGCTGGCGTCGCCTGCTCCTCCGGCGCTGCCACAAGCCGCCGCGGCGAGGGCAACGGCCACGCCCAGGGCCACGCCCAGCGCGCCCTTCTTTGTGCGCATCATGCGCTCTTCTCCTTGTGCATTCCCCGCCGCTATGTCAGCGGCGGCGGCCTTTCCTGCAGCGGCTGCTGCAGGAACGTTCGAGCGCCGGGCAGAACCACGCCCTGGCGCAGATGGAGGGGTCAGGCGGGCGTCATGACCGTCCCGACTTGGGGTCCAGCGCATCGCGCAAACCGTCACCGAGCAGGTTGAACGCGAGCACGAGGACGCTCAGCATCAGGCCCGGGAAGATGAAGTACGCCGGGTCCGGGTTGGCGTAGACGACGGAGTCGTTGAGGATCGAGCCGAGCGAGGGGGTCGGCGCCTGGATGCCGACGCCCAGGAAGCCCAGCGAGGCCTCGGCCGCGATGTTCTGGGGCAGGATCAGCGTGGTGTAGACCAGGATCGGCGCCCACAGGTGCGGCAGCAGCTCCTTGAAGTAGAGGCGGCCGCGCTTGGCGCCCAGGGACCGGGCCGCCTCCACGAACTCACGCTCGCGCAGCGACAGCACTTGGCCGCGGATGATGCGGGCGAAGAACGGCCAGCCGAAGAAGCCCAGGACCAGCACCTCGTAGGCGATGATTGAGGGCGTTCCCACTCCGAACCCCAGCACATCGTGCATCGCCCCGACGACGACCGCGGACAGCGACAGCAACATCAGGGTCTGCGGGAAGCTCAGCACCAGGTCCATGAAACGGCTGACAAGCCAGTCCGCCCACCCGCCGGCGAAGCCAGAGACCAAACCCAGGAGGCTGCCCACCACGATGCTGACCAACGTCGCCGATACTGCGACGAGCAGCGAGGTGGTCACACCGGCGAGAAGGCGGGACAGCAGGTCTCGACCAGTGCCTGGCTCGACACCGAGCCAATGACCGAAAGCTATGCCGCCCATCGTGCCGTCTGGCAGCGAGCCGATCCCCTGAACAAGGTTGTGGTGATAGCTGTAGGGGTCGATCCACCCGAGGCCGGTCAGGACGGGTGAGAGCACGCCAACGGTCGCGAAGGTCCCGCAGACGAACAGGGCGATCATGCTGACCTTGTCACGACGCAGTCGCGCGCGCGCAATCTGCCACGTCGTCCGTCCTGCGATCTTCGGCTTGGCCAAGCCTGCTGGTTCGACTACCTCAGGCGAGGACCTCTCATCGGATCGTGAAAGTGACACCGTCATCCGCGGACTCCCCTGAAGCCCTGCCCCAACCGCAACTGCCAGAGCTGGGCCGAGCGCCAGCGGGCGTTTCCCGAAGCGAATCCCCAGACCTTGCAGCTCGTGTGCAGTTCCCGTGCCCAGGGCGCAGCAGCAGGCTGCGTCGACGGCAGCGAGCAACTTGGCTTGCGCCGATCGGAGCGCGCAGATCTCTCACAAACTGCGGGGGCGGTCATGGAAGTCTCCTGATGCGGCCGGACTCTCATCAACAGTGAAGCGCTCACTTCACTGTTATGAAGTTAGCGTTTCATAAATTCGCCGTCAAGGGGCCACGCAACCGATGCCGGCATGTGCGGGAGCGGTGCTCTGGGCCAGCTCTCAGTAGGGCCGCATCGAACCGACGGCCCGGGCCCGCTGCGCCACTGGCCCTCAGGCCCCTGGCGGGGCGTGGGTGGGCGTCCGTAGGCGTTCCTGAGCTGGCGGATCGCCCAGGCCTGTAGGTCCACCTCGTAGGCCGACCCGCTGACGGTGGTGAAGCCCTCCACGGCCTCGCTGCTCATTCCGTCGCCTTCGTCTATGTCCCGGCGTCAGGGCGTCACATGCGTTCCCCCGGGCGACAAGGTCACGGCCTGCACCCTCGTTGCACGCGGAGAGCGGCCGGCGGTTGCCGAGGCGGCCGGAGCAACCGTGAACGCCACTTCGACCCGTCGCACCCAGGAGACCCCCCGACAATGAGGATTGCAGTCCCTTCTTCCACACCAGTAGCGGGCCGACGACCTCAGACCAGACTCTGTGTGCCCGCCGGCACCGTCTGGCTCGTCACGCCCCACCGAGCCAGCGCTTCGCCGCCACACTCGCCATGGCGCTGGCTTCTCGCCCCGGCCTCACGGGCGTGCCGGCCGTCACGGCGTGACGTCGGCGCTCGGCTCGGCTGAGGACGGCGAGGCGGAAGGGGTCGTCGGCGCTGACGTCGGGGACGTCGTTGTAGGTTGCGCCGACGCGGGGGCGGTCGTGGACGGCACCGGCCCGCCCACGCCGGCAGTGGGGGTCGGGTCGTCGCTACCCGTCTGCGACGGAGGGACCTGCCCGGGGCCGGCGCCGACGGTTGGCGTCGACGTCGCCGTTCCCCCGCCGGCGGGCTCGGTGCCCGTGGCGCCGGGGGTCGTCGCGCTGGGGGGTGCGGTGCCCGGGTTCGTGCCCGGTGAGGCCTCGTCCACGACCAGGGTCCGGATCTGGTCCTCGAAGGCAAGGAGCCGGTCCCGGAGCTGGTCGAGGGGCACACCCTGGATGCCGGACGAGAAGGTCTCGATCTGTTGCCAGAGAGACTCCAGGCGTTGACGCGCCGCGGGACTGAGGTCACCAGGCACGGTCAGGACGAGCTGCTGCGCCAACGCGTAGGTGACGCAACGGGCACAGGAGTAGTTGACCGCTCCGGAGAGGTTCTGCGGGATCGCCACGTTGGCGTCACCCACGACAAGGACGACCTGGAAGGCGACGGCGACCGTGCGGCAGCCGGAACAGCTCGCGAAGGCGTAGGCCTCGTTGCGGTTGGTCACGCTGTCGCCGTCGGCCCAGACGAGCGCGAAGGCCACGTCGTAGACGGTCGACCCGTCTGTCGTGTTCACGGCGAGCGCCTGGTTGTCGCCCTGCCCCGGGGCTCCCGGGCGGTTGAACGGAAAGACCCAGGTGGGGCTGGCCCCGGCCGTGGAGCCCGCAGCAGCGGGGTGTGCACCGTTCGTCGCGCCTGGCGCGCCGGGCTTGGGGACGAGCACGAGCGCCAGCTGCGGGTGAGCTCTCGTCGGGAGTGCGGCCGTCGAGGCCCACACCGTGTGGGGAGCGTTCGCGATCTGGCCGTCGCGAAGCCCGGGGCCGCCGAAGCTGGAGGCCGGGAAGACGTCCAGGATCGTGCCGTGCTCGAACCGCTCGACCGGGCGGTAGCGGTTGGCATCCGGCCACCACGCCCACGCCAGACCGGCGACCATGGCGACGGCGAGCATCGCGGCGACAGCCCGCCGGCCAGGGTACCCCCGCGTGGTCCGCCACACGGACGTCGTGGTCCGTCGGACGAGCCGGCCGAGGATGTAGAGGGACCCGAACACCGGGAGCGCGACCGCGAGGAGCGCGAGCATCCGGACGGCCACGCCCGCGACGTCGCCGCCGGCCCAGTCGATGGTGAGGGCATGCGACTGCGTGCCCAGGCTGGCCCACGCCGTGCCGAGCACGCGCGGCAGGGCGAGCACCATGAGCAGGAGCGTGACCAGCAGGAGGGGGACGATGACCAGCACCCACGCGGTGACCACCGCGCGCGCCCACGGCCTGAGCTCCCGGGCCCGGGGGTCGTCCCAGCGGCCGGGGAGCAGGCTGCGCAGGGTCGGGCCGATCCGTGAGTAGAGGTCGGGCACACCGGTGAGGTCGGCCAGGATGTGGTAGCCGTCGAAGCGCACCATTGGCGCGAGCTGACGCACCATCTGCAGCAGCTGCGCGGCGATGATCAGCAGGAGCGCGTCCCACCGGGTGCAGGCCCACACTCCGAACATCGCCAGGACCACGATGGCGTTGAAGTAGAGCCCGCCGAGGTCGACCCGGAGCCGCCCGGCACGACCGAGGCGGTAGCTGTCGCTGACGTCGGTGTAGAAGGCGGGCCACACGAGGTAGAGGCCCATGCCCATCGCGCCGGGCGTCACGCCGCCGTACCGGCAGGCGGAGGCGTGGCCGAACTCGTGGAAACCGGCGGAGAAGATGGTGATGGCGAACACGACGAGCAGCAGCAGCGGCTGGTCGAAGGCCTGATGCGTGGCCGAGGCCAGCCCCTTGGTGAGGAGCACCCAGCCCGAGATGATCGTGAACGCCACGAGGACGGCCGCGACGACGAGCGGGGTGAACAGCGCGGCGAACGGCGCCGTGAGCCGCCGGGTGACAGCCGGGTCGGACACGACCCACCGAAAGCGCAGCGCCAGCAGCGGGTTCGGCTTCGTGACCTCGGGATCTGAACCGTCGATGGCCCGGATCAACCCCAGCGGCCGCAGCTTGGTCTCGATGAGGACGCGGACGTCGTCCGCGGCCACCCTTCGCCCGTATGCCGTGCTGACCATCTCGGCGACCTCGGCCGGACCGCGCGTGTCGTCCACGGCCTCGAGCACCAGATAGAGCAACCTGGTCAGCTGGACCGTCTGGCCGTCAGCGCGCCTGACCAGCGAGGGTGGTGTGCGATAGCCGGACCCCGGCTGCTCGCCGAGCAGCACGAGGCCATCGGCCGGCGCGGGCGGGCGAAGGGTCTCTTCGGAAGGGTCCACCGTGGAGACGCCGGGAGCCGACGCAGCTGCGTCAGCCCCCGGCGTCCCGCCGGCAGATGAGGTCGGGCTCACGCGAGATCGACTACTGGTTGATCTGCGAGGTCTGGTCGGCCGTGGCCTCCGCGGTCCCGTCGAGGTGCTGGGTGATCGACCCATGCTGGTCGGCGATGGCGGTGGCCTGCGAGGCGATGGAGCCCACGTTGGCCGAGACCGACGCGTCGATCGGCGCGGCGACATTGGCGTTGGCCGCCACGGCACCGTCGATGGGTGCAGCGAGCTTGGCGTCGGCGGCGGCGTTGACGTCGACCTTGAGCAGGTCGCCGTTGAGTGCCGAGGCCGGGTCGGGGGCGGTGGCCCCTGCGGTGGCCGGGGCGTCGGCACCCGTCGGCGTCGTGGTGCCGCCGGCCGGCGTGGGCGTGGTGTCGCCGGCGGGCGCGCTCTGGTCGATGCCGCTGTGCTGCGGTGCGTGGGCGATCGCGGAGCCGGACAGGCCCTGGTCGATGCTCACGTCCTGGTGCGCCAGCGACGCCGCACTCGAACCGGCGGACAGGATGTTGGCTCCGACCGAGGCGTCGATCGGCGCTGCCACGTTGGCGTTGGCGTCCACGGCGAGGTCGATCGGGGCTGCGACATCCAGGGCGAGGTTCAGGTCGACGTTGAGGTCCAGCAGGGACATGACCTCCTTGTCCGGCAACGCGGTGCCGGCTTCGGCTGCGAGCTCATCCCTGGACAGCGGCGGCAGATCGGCTTCGCTCATCAGTGACTCCATCCCGGCACGGCAGCCGTGCCCCCTGGTGTGTGGATGGAGGCGCCGTACCCGGACACGAGCGTCCGCAAACAGCGCCAAACGCCGCTCGCGCGCCAGCGAGGCCAGGCGGCACGGCCTGGGCTGGTCCGCGAGCGCCGCCGCCGCAACCCTGGCCAGAGCCAACCCATGACCGTCCGTGTCCTGCGCGGCCGTCGCCGGCTTCCCCCTTGGTGGCGGGTCGTGACCACCCGCCGGTCCGCCCCGCACTGCCGGGTCGCCCATTTGTCGTGGCTTGGGTCGACCCAGTGACGGACCCGTCCGGGCCGGTCGCCGGGACAATGAGCATTGGAGGTCGGCGCCTGCGCGCTGCTGTGCGCGTGAGCAGGAAGAGGCTGCGTTGTGAGCGATGCAGATGTGGTTCGCCGGGCCTACGCGGCCTTGGCGACCCGGGACATGGACACACTGGAGGAGCTCTTCGCCTGGGACGCCGTCTGGGTCCTTCCCGGGTCGAGTGCGATCTCGGGCACCCATGCCGGCTGGCCTGCCATCCGGGACGAATTCGTCGCCCTCCTCGGGCCGTTGTCCGGCGGGTCCTTCCACGCCGAGCTGCTCGACGTGGCGGTCGGGGAGCGCTACATCGTGGCCATCCAGCGCACGACGGGGGACTTCAAGGGGCGCACCCTTGACGTGACCAGCTGCCAGCTGGTGCGGATGGAGCACGGACTGATCCGCGAGGTCAGCGGGCTGTACTCCGCCGACACGCTGGCGAAGGTGGAGGCGTTCTGGGTCTGAGACCGGCCGCCCGACGGCCGCCTAGAGAGCGTCAACGGCGGGGATCACGCGCTCGGCCATGAGGTCCAGCGCCCCGGGGGCGGCTGACGCCGGCCAAGGTGCCGTGCGCCACCTCGATGCCGAGGTCCGCGAGCTCGTGCAGGTGCTCGATCGTCTGCTCGACCCGCTCGCCGCGCGGGCCGAGGTCGAAGCGCGTCTGGACGGTCTTCTCGATCTCGTCGTAGTCGCGGCCCAGCCGCTCGCAGTGGCCCCGCAGCACCTGGAGCTTGTGGGCCAGCTCCGGCGAGTCGAAGATGTTGCACGCGTCGGCGTACTGGGCCACCATCCGCAGCGTCTTCTGCTCCCCGGCGCCACCGATGAGGATCGGCGGGTGGGGACGGCTCAGGGCCTGTGGTGAGTTGAGCGTGCGCTCGAGCCGGTAGTGCTTGCCCTCGTAGGGCCCGTCGTCCTCGCTCCACATCTGCTGGCAGATCTGCAGCGCCTCCTCCAGCCGCTCGAACCGCTCGGAGGTGGAGGGGAAGAACAGTCCGAGCCCGCGGGACTCCTCCTCGTTCCAGGCCGCCCCGATGCCGAGCATCGCGCGGCCACCGGAGAGGACGTCGAGCGTGGTGACGGCCTTGGCCAGCAGCCCCGGCTCGCGGTAGACGACCGCCGTCACGACGGTCAGCAGCTTGACCCGCTCGGTCACCGCCGCGAGGTAGCCGAGCGCCGTGTAGGCCTCGAGCATCTCGTGCTCCGGCGGCCCCAGGTGCCCGATCTGCCAGACGTGGTCCATGACGCTGACCCGGTCGTATCCCGCCCGCTCGGCACCTCTGGCCACCTCCCCCAGCTGCTGCCGGAGGGCGGCAGGGCCGCCGTCCCAGGTGAAGTCCGCGATGTGCAGTCCCAGCTTCATGCCACTCCTCGAGCGGTGCTCCAGCCTTCCCCGGATGAGCGGCAGCACGTACGGGTGGCTGGGTCCCCACCATGGTCTCCCGGATGTGGCGCTCGGGCATCCGGTCAGGCCGAGGACCGGCCCCAACTCCGTCGTCTGCGCATGCCTGCGGCCCGGCCAGTTCCGGGCCGGGCGCGGGACGGGCACGTCAGGTGTGCCAGGTGACCCCGGTCGCGGTGACGGTCGCGGTCCAGCCGCGCTGGTGGACGATCGTGTGGTGCCGCCCGCACAGCAGGGCCAGCGCATCCAACAGACCCATCGCCGGACCCAGGTCCGCGCCGTGGCACTGGTGCAGCACCTGCTCGATCCCGGCCAGGGCCTCCCGCGACGCGTCCACCGCCGCCAACAGGTCCGCGAGCGCCACCGTCGCGGCGGCACCCGGCGCCCCACCCCCGGTCCCGGCACCACCCGACCCCGCCGCGGGCAAGCCACCGGACCCGCTCGCCGCGGCCCCCTGACGACGATCCCCCTGATGCATGGTTCGAACATACGTTCTGCCACCGACAGGCCGTCCCACCATCCACACCCACCGACCCTGCGAGCCAGAGACGCTCGCGCCGGGCCCGCAGCCGCAACGCAAGCGCATCGACCAAGCACACGACATACCCGTCCTGCGCCGTCGGTCACAGATCCGTCAACCTCCCACGGAGGCCGCGGATACCGGTGTTGAATGACGCTGCGCGCACAGGCGGGCGAGGGCCGACAGTCCGGCCCGGGCACAGGGGAGCAGGGGGGTGCGACGTGCTGCTGTCATCGGACCCGACCGTCGGGCTTGCCGACATGCTCCAGAGCCTGCCCGACGCCGTCGTGGTCGCCGCTGCCGACGGCCGGGTCGTCCACGCCAACCCGGCCCTGACCGAGCTGCTCGGCCTCGACCCCGACGAGCTCGTCGGCTGCACGCTCTCGGTGCTCATGCCCGAGCGGCTCCGCGCCGCCCACAACAAGGGCTTCACCCACTTCTTCGCGACCGGTGAGCGACGGCTCATCGGCAACACCGTCCAGGTACCGGCCCTGCACCGCGACGGCCGCGAGGTGGCCGTCGACCTGACCCTGTCGGTGGTCTCGCGCCCCAACGGCGCCGAGCTCGTCATCGCCGTCCTGCGTGACGCGCGCCCCCAGATCCAGCTCGAGCAGCAGCTCGAGGTCAGCCGGCACCTGTCGGCCACGCTGCAGGTCACCCAGGCGCTCGGCGACTCCCCCAACGCCCACGTCGCGTTCGAGCGGATGCTGCCGGCGCTGTGCGAGCGCCTCGACTGGGACGCCGCGAGCCTGTGGGTGCCCCACCGCGCCGACGGGACCCTGGCCTGCTCAGGGGTCTGGCGGGCGCCAGGCATGGACGTCCCCGCCCTGCGCGATGCCACGGTGGCCCACACCTTCGCCCCGGGCGAGGGACTGCCCGGCGCAGCCTGGCAGGGGCGCCGGGTCGTCGTCATGGAGGACCTGCTGGACAACCCGCGCTTCACGCGCAGCGACGCGGCCCAGCGGGACGGCCTGCGCACCGGCGTGGCCTTCCCCGTGATGCGCGGCACCACGGTGCTGGCCGTGTGCGAGCTGTTCTCCCGGGAGTCCCGGCCCGTGTCCGACGAGCTGGTCGAGGTGCTTTCCAGCGCCGGCCGCCAGCTCGGCCAGTTCCTCGACCGGCTGCACGCCGAGGGCCAGGCCCGCGAGCTCGCCCGGACGCTGCAGCAGAGCCTGCTGCCCCCGCGTCTGCCCAACATCCCCGGGGTGAGCCTCGGGGCGCGGTTCCGGGCCGGGGGCGACGGGATGATGGTCGGCGGCGACACCTACGACGTCACTGCCTTGGGCGACGGCCGCTGGATGGTGCTCATCGCCGACGTCTGCGGCAAGGGTGCCGCGGCCGCGACCGTCACCGCGCTCGCGCGCTACACCGCGCGGGCCGCCGCCGACGGTGGCGCCGGCCCGTCGGCGATCCTCGCCGCGGTCAACGCCGCGCTGATGCACGACGACCAGACCAGCCCCCTCCCCTACCTGACGGCGGCCTGTCTCCTGTTGCGCCCCAACGGTTCCGGGGCCGAGGGACTGGTCAGCATCGCGGGTCACCCCCTGCCCGTCCTGCGCCGCGCCAACGGCACGCTGGAGGACGTCGGCGAGCCCGGGCTGCTCCTGGGCGTCGACCCCGACGTGACCCATCTCGAGCTCCCGGTCGAGCTCGCCGCCGGCGACACCCTCGTCATGCACACCGACGGCGTCACCGAGGCCCGTGACGCGGCGGGCCGGCAGTTCGGCGAGGAGGGGCTGCGCTCGGTCCTGACGTGGACCGCAGGCGCCGGCGCGGATGCGACCGCCCAGTCCGTGCTCGACGCCGTCGAGCGCCATGTCCTGGCCTCCCCGCACGGGCGGGACGACATGGCGGTGCTCAGCATCCAGTGCTGACGCGCTGCGGCGCGGACACGGCATACCGCAGTGGGTGTGCCGTGTGCCCCGGTCAGCGGGGCAGGTCCAGGAGGTGGGCTCGGAAGCCGGCACCCTCGCCGCTGGGCGTGCCGTCCCAGGCCCGCAGCAGCGCGGGCTCGCCGGCGCAGTCGCCCGGCAGCCACGACCAGGCCAGGTAGCTCAGGCCATGCGTGTCGGCCCACTGCAGCAGCGGCATCATCATCGCCGAGTCGCAGTCGTGCTCGCCGACCTCGCCGATGACGACCGGGGTGGTGGCGGCCAGCGGGGCGATGTCGCGGGCCCAGCAGGCAGGTTGGTCACAGGGCGCCCACTCCGGCTTCGCAGGGGTGCCGTAGTAGACGTGGACCGAGGCCGCCAGCTGCCCGGCCGGGTCGACCGGCGCGAACTCGGCCCAGCGGTCCAGCGTCCCGGCGTACTGCGGGCCGCCGACGAGGACGACGTTGCGCGCGCCGGCACCCCGGACCGCGGAAAGCAGCTCCTGCGAGCCGGCGGCGGTGAACGGCACGCCCGGGCAGGCGCCGCCGTCGCGCACGCAGGTCCAGGCCGCGGTCGTGTCCTGGTTGTCGTCCGGGTACGGCTCGTTGTAGAGGTCGAACAACACGGCCGGCCGGTCCCGGAAGGTCGCGGCCACCGACGCCCAGAACGCCGGTGCGTGGTCGCGGTCGGCCATCGGCTGCTGGTCCTTCGCACGCTCGGTGCCGGGGGCGCTCCAGTGCAGGTCGAGGACGACGTAGAGGCCGGCCGCGGTGAGCCGGTCGACGTATTCCGTGATCGCCGCGCGGTACGCGGCGCCACCGAACCGGGCGTCGATGCCGTTGATGCCGAGCCAGCAGTGCTCGTTGAGGCTGACCCGGACGGCCCTGAGGTGCCAGGTCGTCATCGCCGCGACCGATGCCGCGTCGGACGGGCCGTCGAAGATGCCGGTGCCCTCGACACAGGCGTACTGCGTGCCGGTGCGGTTCACGCCGAGCAACCGGACCGGCCGGCCTGTCGCGTCGACCAGCCGGTTGCCGGAGACCCTCACCGACAGCGCCGGAGCCGGTCCGGGCGAGGTCACGGGCGGGGTTGCCTCCTGGGTCACCGGCGGGGCGGTCCGCGCTGTGGCCGGCGGACTCGCGCCCGTTGGGGTCACGGGGAGCCGGGTCGGTGAGGACACCGCCGTCGCCGGAGTGGCCACTGGTGACCGGGCCGCCTCGGGGCGGGCCGCCGGCCCGTGGCGCCACCCCAACACGCCGAGGGCGGCCGCCGCGACGAGGCCCATGGCCACGACGCGGCGTCCGCCCCAGGTCACCTCAGCTCACCCGAGGGTGAGGGCTGCGTCGTCGGCGTAGAACGCCGTCGCCAGCATCCCGACGTTGACGACGTAGGCGTTGAGGTCGAGCGCCGTGCTGCCGGGCCGCTGGACGGTCAGCGTGACCGTCACCGGCTGCCAGGACGTGCTCAGGATCAGCGTCTTCGTCGCCGAGCCGACGACCGTGCTGCCGGACATCTCCCGCAGCCGCAGGTTCATCGTCGCCCCGGAGCTCGCGCCCTTCACCCACAGCGTGGCGGTGTAGGTGCCGGCCGACGTCCTGGAGACCTGGTTGGGCGAGTCGTCCAGGAGGCACGTCCGGGTCGTGAAGCCCGAGTTCAGCACTCGCGCCGACCAACTGCCCGAGTGCCCGCCTGAGGACCGCATCAGCATGCAGCCGCTGGCCGCGGCCCAGCCGCTGGTGTTGCTCTCGAAGCCGGTGTTGGCGATGAGGTTCGCCTTCGAGACGACCTGCGCCGTGGCACTGCCGGTCAGCCCGGCCGTGTCCCGCACCGTGACGGTGAGCAGGAACGTGCCGCTCCTGGTGTAGGTGTGCGTCGCCGACGCGCCGGCCTGGGTCACCGAGGCGGTCCCGTCACCCCAGGCGAAGGTGTACGACGCGATGGGCGTCGCATCCGTGTCCCTGGACCCCGACGCGTTGGCTGTCACCGCGAACGGTGCCATCCCCGTAGAGGGCGACAGGGTCAGGGCCGCCACCGGCGGAGCGTCCGCCGCCACCTGGATGGCCTGGCTCTTCGTCGCCTCGACGTTGCCCACCTTGTCCCACGCCCGGTACTTCACCGTCGCCGAGCTCGTGAGGGTGAACGCCGCCGTGTAGGTCGGGCTGGTCAGCGTCGGGTCGGTGCCGTCGGTCGTGTAGTGGATGCTCGACACCCCCGACCCTCCGGCATCGTCGGTGGCCGCCAGCCGGATGGTGACCGAGCTGAAGTACGCCGCGCTCCCGCAGGCCGCGCTGTTGCACGTGATGGTCGTGCTCGGCGCGGTCGCGTCCACGGTGACCAGCTGGGTCCTCGTCGCCTCGACGTTGCCGGCGGTGTCCCAGGAGCGGAACTTCACCGTCGTCGTGGCGCCCAGGCTCAGCGGCGCGGTGTAGGTCGGGCTCGACAAGGTCGGGTCCGATCCGTCGGTCGTGTAGTGCGTGCTCGACACCCCCAGCCCGCCGGTGTCCGTGGCCGACAGGGCCACGGCGACCGGCGCGGCATACGGCGTGGTGGCACAGGCCGCCCCGTTGCAGGTCGCGGAGGTGACCGGTGCGGTCGTGTCGACCTGGACGGCGAGCGTCCCTGTCGCCTCGACGTTCCCGGCGACGTCCCACGACTTGTACTTCACCGTGGCCGAGGACGCCAGCGACAGCGGCGCCGTGTAGGCCGGGCTCAGCAGCGTCGGGTCGGTCCCGTCCGTGGTGTAGTGCGTGCTCGAGACGCCGGAACCGCCGACGTTGTCCGTGGCCGTGAGCGCCACCGAGACCGGCGGGGCGTAGGGCGTGCTCGTGCACGGCGCGTTGTTGCACGTCGCCACCGTGGTCGGGGCCGTGGTGTCCGGCACCGGCGGTGCGGCGTGGCAGCCGTTGCTGCCGCTGTCGGTGAACGTGCCCTCGTCCGGGTTGAAGGACCAGTCGTAGGACCCGTTGTGCAGCGTCAGCTTGATCACGCCGTGCGTGGTCGCGTTGAGCGCCTCGCTGTTCGGTCCGGGCGCACCCGGGGTGTCCAGGCCGGCGCCACCGGTGCCGACGATGAACTGCCGGACTCCATGGGCCAGGTCCTGCTTCCCGGTGGCGTCCTGCGGCGTGAACCGTTCGTACCAGTGCGAGTCGCCGTTGAGCACGACGTCCACGCCACCGGAGTACAGGTCCTGCCAGATGGGCTGGAAGGTCGTGTCTCCGCCGGAGCCCGAGGCGGTCGAGGCCCACCGCGGGTTCTGGTAGTAGGCCAGGGTGCACGAGGTGTTGTGCGCGGCCAGGTCCTGCTGCAGCCACTGCTCCTGGGCCGAGCCCGCGGCGCAGAAGCTCGGGTCGACCGGGCAGGTCGCCGTGTTGAGGGCCACGACGTGCCAGGAGCCGAGGTCGTAGCTGTAGTAGCCCTTGGCCGGGTCGCCCGCGGCGCTACCGAAGTACTGGTAGTAGCCGGCCCCCGGTGTCGTCGGGCAGTCCGTCCCTCCAGTGGTCTGGTAGTCCTTGTCGCCGGGGACCGGGTGGGTGATCGCCTTCTTCACGCCCCAGGTGGGGTCGTAGGACTGGGCGTAGGCGGCCGGGCCACCACACTCGTACTGGTTGTCACCCAACGGCAGGACCGCGTCCACGCCGGTGAGCAGCTTGACGGTCTGCGAGGCACGGCAGTCGGTGTCGGTGCCCAGGCCGTCGTTGAACGCCGGTGCGGTCGGGTCGCAGGCGATGTCGCCGGCCGCGCCGACCACGGGGTCGGTGTTGGGCTGGACCAGCACCTGCTGGGTCTGCACCGCCTCGACGTTGCCGTCGTTGTCCACCGAGAAGAACTTGAACGTGGTGTTCGCGTTGATGGTGAACAGCTTGGTGAACTGCGGGCTCGCCGTCGTCGGCGTGGAGCCGTCGGTGGTGAAGTAGGTCGCCTTGACGCCACTGCCACCGGGGTCCTTGCCGGTCAGCGACACCGTCGTCGAACCGTTGTAGGTGGTCGAGGCGCAGGGCGAGCCGTCACACAGGACCGAGGAGATCGGGGCCTGCAGGTCGGGGCCGTTGAGCGTCTGCGACACGGTCTGCACGACCGTGCGCACCGGGGCGCCACCGGGCTGGCCGGCGTTCTTCAGCCAGTCCAGGAAGGCGTTGAGCGTGTCGAGCTCGATCGGGCCCCAGTCGCTCATGCACGAGGTGTAGTTGTCGGGGTCGTAGGCCTGCGAGCAGACCTGGTGGAAGTCGTAGACGATCCAGCCACCACCGTGGGCCGCGGCGGCGGTCACCGCGTCCTGCAGGTGCTGCAGGGTCAGCGGCGGCACGTTGGCCGGGGTGCCCGACGGCGGGTCGTAGACCGTCCGCGAGGCGAACATGTCCTTGGGCGGGATCGTCTCGGCGTAGACCGGACCCGCGCCCGACCCGGCGACGTCGATGCCGCCGGCGGCGCGACCCGTGCTGTAGCCGCAGCCCTGCACGATCGACTCGGCCGTGGCGTCGTAGGCGCCCTCGGGGTAGGCGAAGCTGGTCGGGTAGAACCCGTGGTTGATCAGGTTCTGCCGGTCGTCGCAGACCTCGTGCACCTTGGTGGCGTTGTCCGTCAGCGTCTTGATGTTGACGTGGTCGAGGGTGTGCCCGCCGACCTCGTTGCCGGCGTTGTTGGTGGCGTGCAGCTCATCCCACGTCATGTGCTGCGGGTCCTTGTCGTTGAGCCCGCTGACGTCGTAGAACGTGCCGCGCATCCCCCGCGGCTGCAGACCGCGCTTCACACCGAGGGTGTACTGGTTCTTCACGCCGTCGTCGAACGTCAGCGACACGACCGTCTGCGGCGGCAGGACCTGGATGTCCTGCGACTGCACGGCTTCGGTGTTGCCCGCCAGGTCGACGGAGAAGAACTTCACGGTGTACGTCGCCGGCGTGCTCAGGGTGAGCGGCCCGGCATACACCGCACTCGCCGTGGTCGGGGTCGACCCGTCGGTCGTGTAGTGGGTCTTGTCGACCCCCCAGCCCCCGGCGTCGGTGGCGGTGAGGGTCACCGTCGCCGAGCCGTTGTAGCCGGTCGTGGTGCACGGCGAGCCGTTGCAGGTGATCGCCGTCGTCGGCGCGGTGGTGTCGGCCGGCAGGCTGGCCGTGATGACCTGGGTCTGCACCGCCTCGACGTTGCCGGCGTTGTCCCACGAGCGGAACTTCACCGTCGTGGTCGCGGTGATCGGGAACGCCTTGGTGTAGGTGGGGCTGGACAGCGTCGGGTCGGAGCCGTCGGTCGTGTAGTGCGTGCTGGCGATGGCCGACCCGACGTCGGAGCCGGGCAGCGTGACCGACACCGTGCTGGTGTAGGTGTCCGTGGTGCAGGCGGAACCGTTGCAGGCGATCGCGGTCACCGGGGCGACCTTGTCGGCGCTGATGGCGGCGGCGCGCACGGTGCTCAAGGCAGCGCCCGCCGGGGCACCACCGCTCTGGCCCGCGTTGCCGATCCAGTCCAGGAAGGCGTTGAGGTCGGCCAGCTCGACCCAGCCCGCGGAGGCGGTGCAGGCCGTGTAGTTCGCCGCGTCGAGGCCCTGGTCGCAGACCCGGCCGATGACGACCTGGCTCCAGCCACCGCCCTTGGACGCGGCACCGGTGACCAGCGCCTTGAGGTTGGCGAGGGTGACCTGGCCACTGGGCGCCCACGCCCGGGTGGCGTACCAGTCGGCCGGGGGCAGCGCCTCGGCGTAGGTCGGCCCGCTCGGCGAGAGCGAACCGGCGCTGCGACCGCTGCCGTAGCCGCAGGTCTTGACGATGTCCTTGACGGTGGCGTTGTTGGCGCCACCGGGGTAGGCGAAGGCCACGGGGTCCAGCCCGTGCGCGATGAGGGCGGCCCGGTCGTTGCAGACCTGCGCCGTGGGGTTGGGGTCGGTGGTCAGGTTGGTGGCGTTGACGGTCTTGCCGCCGATGTCCTGCCCGTCAGCGGCCAGCGCGGCCAGGTTGGCCCAGCTCATGATGTTGGCCGAGACGCCGATGGTGCCGGAGTTGACGAAGAAGCTCGCCTTGGCGCCGTGGGGCTGCAGTGCCTTGGTCCACGCGAGCGTGTACTGGCTGACCGTGCCGTTGTCGAAGGTCAGCGAGACCTTGGTGCTCACCGGGACCACCTGGACGGACTGGCTCTGCACCGTCTCGGCGTTGCCGGCCTTGTCGGTGGAGAAGAACCTGACCGCGTACGTCGCCGGGCTGGTCAGCTGGAACGGCGCCGAGTAGACGCTGCTCGACGTGGTCGGGGTGGACCCGTCGGTCGTGTAGTAGGTCTTGTCCAGACCCGAGCCACCGGTGTCGGTCGCGGACAGGCCGACGGTGACCGACCCGACATACGGGGTGCTCGCGCACGCGGCACCGTTGCAGGTGATCGTCGTCGTGGGCGCGGCCGAGTCGGTCGGCGCCTGGATCACCTGGGTCTGGGTCGCCTCGACGTTGCCTGCGTAGTCCCATGACCGGAACTTGACCGTCGTCGACGCGCTGGATCCGTTGACGTTGAACGGTCCTGTCCACGTCGGGCTGGACAGCGTGGGGTCGGAGCCGTCGGTGGTGTAGTGCGTGCTGGAGATGCTCGAGCCCACGTCGGACGGGCTGAACGAGACGCTCACCAGACCGGTGTAGGGCGTGTTCGTGCACGCGGCGCCGTTGCAGGTGATGGCGGTCGTGGGGGCCGTGGCGTCGGCCGAGGTGGCCGCGCCGCGCACGGTGTCCAGGCCGACGCCGGCGGGCGCTCCCCCGGCCTGCCCGGCGGCGGCGACCCAGTCCAGGAACGCGTTGAGGTCGGCCAGCTCGATGTGACCGCTGGACGCGCTGCAGCTGGCGTAGTTGGCCGCGTCGAGGGTCTGGTCACAGACCCGGCCGATGACGATCTGGGTCCACCCGCCGTTGTGCGTGGCCGCACCGGTGACCAGGGACTGCATGTTCGCCAGCGTCACGGCCGATGGGGCGTAGGCGCGGGTGGCGAACCAGTTCGTTGGAGGGAGCGTCTCGGCGTAGGTGGCTCCAGTGGCCGACAGTCCGCCGGCGGTCCGGGCGTTGCCGTAGCCGCAGCTCTTGACCACGGCCTGGACGGTCGCGTTGTTGGTGCCGCCGGGATAGGCGAAAGCGGCAGGGCTGAGCCCGTGCGAGATGAGGGCGGCGCGGTCGTTGCAGACCTGGTTCGTCGGGTTGGGGTCGGTCGTCAGGTTGGTGGCGTTGACGGTCTTGCCGCCGATGTCCTGCCCGTCGCCCGCCAGGGTGCCGAGCTGGGCCCACGTCATGAAGCTGGCGCCACCGCTGACGGTGCCGGAGTTGACGAAGAACGTCGCCTTGGCACCGTGCGGCTGCAGGGCCTTGGTCCAGCCCAGGGTGTACTGGCTGATCGAGCCGTTGTCGAAGGCCAGGGTGACCCGGGTCTGTGTGGCCGCGACGACCGGCGTGGCCGACACCATGGTCATCCCGAGCGTGAGCGCGCAGGGCACCACGACCCAGGGCAGCCAGCGCCGCCTTCGCGTGCTCATCCAGCGCCATGGCTTGGGGCGCGCCTGCGCGCCGGATCTGGCCAAACGATCATCTCGGCTACGAACCACCGGACCACCCCACTTCTCGACGCGGCCCGCGATGAGCCGTGATCGAGCCCTCCCCGACGACAGGGAGGGCCCTCGTCAGACACCGTAGGAAGAGAGGGCGGTCCTGCCCTCCGACAATGGATGGACGCGGGCGCGTCAAATGGTGGAGAACTAGTCCCCTACGCGTAGACGAGCGAAAAGACCTGAACAGCAAACGAATTCGCAGATCCATCCAAAACCCGTAGGCAGATACACAGTGGGCATGGAGCCATAACCTACAAATTCAGTATGGATTCTACGCCGTTTGATGCTCCAGCCGCATGAGTCCCGTTTCAACCTCTTGCCCGATCCGGCTTCCACCACGGCGCACGAAGGTGGACCTGCGAACGGGCGCACGACGGCCGCTCGCCCAAGAGGGGACGACCGGGAGGTAATGATGACGAGCAGCTGTGCACTGCGCGTGGGCGTAGTTGGTTGCGGTTACTGGGGATCCAAGCACGTGCGTGTCCTGCAGTCGCTGGACGACGTGAGCCAGGTCGTCCTGGTGGACGGGCGCACCGACCGGGTCAACGCCCTGGTGCGCGGATTCCCCGGCGCCCGCTCCTTCGCGGACCTGCCCAGTGCGCTGCCCGAGGTCGACGCGGTCGTCATCGCGACGCCGCCGACCACCCACACCCCGCTCGCCCTGGCCGCCATCGCGGCCGGCAAGCACGTGCTCGTCGAAAAGCCCTTGGCCACAACGGCATCCGACGCACGCCAACTCGTGGCCGCCGCCCGCGAGGCCGGCGTGACCCTCATGGTGGGACACACCTTCGAGCACAACGCGGCCGTGGACAAGCTGCGCAGCCTCGTGCAGCAGCGCGAGCTGGGCGACGTCTACAACATCGACACGGCGCGACTGAACCTCGGCCTGTACCAGAGCGACGTCAACGTGATCTTCGACCTCGCGCCGCACGACATCTCGATCATCAACCGCGTCCTCGGCACGACGCCCACGTACGTCCACGCCTGGGGCGCCTGCCACGCCAACAGCCGGCACGAGGACGTCGCTTACCTGCGCCTGTTCTACCCGGACCTCGCCGTCTCCGCGAACATCCACGTCAGCTGGCTCGACCCCTGCAAGGTCCGCCGGGTCACCGTCGTCGGCAGCCGCAAGATGGCCGTCTACGACGACCTCGCCGTCGACGAGCGGATCCGGGTGTTCGACAAGGGCGTGACCCCGCCGGTCGACGACCAGGACCTCACCCAGCCTCCGATGACCTACCGCCACGGCGACATCACCGTGCCCCACCTCGACTTCGAGGAGCCGCTGATGGTCCAGGACCGGCGTTTCCTGAACAGCATCCACACCGGCGAGCGCCCGCTGACCAGCGGCGAGAACGGCCTCGCCGTCGTCGAGGTCCTCGAAGCACTGCAGATCTCTATGCGTGAGGGCCGCCCGGTGCACCTGTCCGAGCTCGCCGAGCCCCGGCCGCCCCGGCCGACCAGGCGCCGGCGACCGGTCGCGCACAAGACGACCCTGGTCGGCTCGGCATGACGGCAACGGCCAGCCGGGCCGCCTCCGTGCGAGTCCCCTTCGCGGACCTGCAGGCCCAGACGGCAGAGGTGCGGCCGGCACTCGAGTCGGCCTGGCACGACCTGCTCGACACCAGCCGCTTCGTCGGCGGGGCGACGGTGGAGAAGTTCGAGCACGAGTGGGCCGACTACTGTGGCACCGGGTTCGCGGTGTCCGTGGGCAACGGGACCGACTCGCTGACGCTGATCCTGCGGGCACTCGGCGTCGGCCCCGGCGATGAGGTGCTGGTGCCCACCAACACGTTCATCGCCACCGCCGAGGCCGTCGTCCTCGCCGGGGCCACCCCCAGGTTCGTCGACGTGCTGCCCGGCACGCTGCTGGTCGACCCGGCCCAGGTCGCGGCCGCGGTGACCCCGCGCACCGCCGCGGTGATCGCGGTGCACCTGTTCGGCCAGATGGCGGACATGACCGCGCTGGCCGAGGTGGCCACCCGTGCCGGTATCGCGCTGGTCGAGGACGCTGCCCAGGCGCACGGTGCGACGTGGGAGGGACGGCGCGCCGGCTCGCTCGGCGTCGCCGGCAGCTTCTCCTTCTACCCCGGCAAGAACCTCGGCGCCAACGGCGACGGCGGGGCCATCACCACCTCCGACGAGTGCCTCGCTGCCCGGCTGCGCTCGATGCGTGACCACGGCCGCTCCGAGACCGACCGCTACGTCCACGACCTCATCGGCACCAACAGCCGCCTCGACGCCATCCAGGCCGCGGTGCTGTCGGCGAAGCTGACGCGACTGGACGACTGGACCGCGGCCCGCCGCCGCGCCGTCGCCCTCTATCGCGAGGAGCTGCCCGGGACGCTGCAGCTGGTGGACGAGGCACCGCAGGCGCGCGGCGTCCACCATCTGGCCGTGGTGCGCACCCCGCACCGCGAGGAGGTCATGGCCGAGCTCGCCGCTGCCGGGATCGAGACCGGCATCCACTACCCGGTGCCGTGCCACCTGCAGGAGCCCTACCGGGAGTTCGCGCGCGAGGCCCTGCCGGTTGCGGAGCAGGCGGCGCGCGAGATCCTCTCGCTGCCGATGTTCCCGCACCTCACCGCGGCCCAGGTCTCCTTCGTCTGCGACGCGCTGCACGCCAGCCGTGCGGTGGACGCGCGATGACGGCCCAGCTCGCCCCGGCCACCGGTGACGGCATCGGCCCCAACTGCCGGGCCGAGCACGGCGTCGTCCTCGGGCACCCGGTCCACGCCGGCGCCTGCGAGCGGCTGGTGCTGGGCCCTGACGCCTACCTGCGCAGCGGCACCGTCCTGTACGACGGCACCCGCATCGGCGCCGGCTTCGAGACCGGGCACCACGTCGTGGTCCGCGAGCGCTGCACCATCGGGGACCGCGTCTCCATCTGGACCGGGACGGTGGTCGACTACAGCTGCCGCATCGGCGACGACGTCAAGATCCACACCAATTGCTACGTGGCGCAGTACACCGAGATCGGCGACGGGGCGTTCCTCGCGCCGGGCGTCAGCCTGGCCAACGACCTGTACCCCGGCCAGGACGCCTCGCGGGAGGTGATGTCCGGGCCGTGGATCGGTCCCGGCGCGCAGCTCGGGGTCAACGTCACGGTGCTGCCGTTCGTGCGCATCGGCGCCGGGGCACTCATCGGCGCCGGGTCCGTGGTGACCCGGGACATCGAGCCCGGTGTCGTGGCGTACGGCAACCCCGCGCTGCCGCGTGGTGCGGTGGCGGGCCTGCGCTCGGTCGGTGACCGGGTCGAGGCGCTGACGGGGTCCGCCAGCCGGTTCCGGCTGGTGCGCCCGGCGCTGCATCCGCTGCCCGAGCCGACGTGACGAGCCTGCGGTGAAGCGCCCCGCCAGCTTGAGAAGGCCTGTCCTCGAAGCGGTCTCGCAGGACGAGGACAAGCTCGTCCTGCGCCGCCCGCAGACCGGGCGCACGGCATACCGCGCGGCGAAGCGCTGCCTGGACGTGGCGGTGTCCGCGACCGCGCTGGTCCTGCTCTCCCCCGTCCTCGGGCTGGCCGCGCTCCTGGTGCGGCGCAGCTCGCCCGGGCCGGTGCTGTTCCGCCAGACCCGCGTCGGGCTGGGCGGCCAGCCGTTCACGATGCTGAAGTTCCGCACCATGGTCGACGGGTGCAGCGACGAGCTCCACCGGGACTACGTGCAGCGACTGCTGGACCCGGACCAGCCCGCGCCCGAGCCGGCAGGCACCGTCTTCAAGCTGGAGAACGACCCCCGGCTGACGTCCGTGGGCCGCGTGCTGCGACGCACCAGCGTCGACGAGCTGCCCCAGCTGGTCAACGTCCTGCGCGGCGACATGTCGCTCGTCGGCCCGCGCCCGGTGCTGCCCTGGGAGGCCGCGCTGCTGGGCAAGGAGTACGGCCCGCGCTTCGACGTGCCCGCCGGCATGACCGGTCTCTGGCAGACCAGCGGCCGCAGCCGCCTGACGATGCGCCAGGCCCTCGACCTCGACCTGGAGTACGTCCGGCGGCGCGGCATGCTCGTGGACCTGGTGCTGCTGGCCCGGACGGTGCCCGCGCTGCTGCGCCCCGGGGACGCCGAATGAGACGCCCCAGCGCCCGCTCCAGCCCCAGCTGGGCCGAGGACGCGGCCGGCGACTCGGTCACCGTCGCCGGCTGGACCGTCGTCAGCCGGGTCACCGGGCTGGTCCGCATCGCCGCCATCGGCGCGGTGCTCGGCCCCACCGTGCTGGGCAACACCTTCCAGTTCACCAACTCGCTGCCGAACCTGCTCTACTACGGCCTGCTCGGCGGCTCCCTCTTCACCTCGCTGCTCGTGCCGGCGCTGGTGCACCACGTCGACGGCCGGGACCGCGCCGCCGCGGAGCGGATCGCGGGCGGCTTCCTGGGGATCGCGATGGCCGCCCTGCTGGTCGTCGGGCCGCTGGCCCTGCTGCTGGGCCCGGCCCTCCTCGCGGCGATGGCCCCCCACGGCACGGGCACGGCCGAGGGGCAGGAAGGCGTCGCACGGCTGCTCTTCCTCATGTTCGTCCCGCAGGTGTTCTGCTACGCCGTGGTCGGCACCGCCACCGCCACGATGAACGCCCACCGGCGCTTCGCCCTGGCCGCAGCGGCCCCCGCTATGGAGAACGTCGGCATCATCGCGGTCCTCGCGCTGACCGCCGCACTCATGGGGCAGGCGCCGGCCCGGCTCGACGCCGTGCCCGACGGCGAGCTGCTGCTGCTCGGGCTGGGCACCACCGGGGCGGTCGCTGCGCACGCCGCCCTGCAGTGGTGGGGCGCCCGACGGGCCGGGGTCACGCTCCGCCCCAGCGCCGGGTGGCGTGAGCCCGAGGTGCTCGCGGTGATCCGGCGGGCGCTGCCGTCCCTGGGGCAGGCGGGGGTGCTCGCGGTGCAGATGGTGGTCCTGCTCGCCGCGGCGAACCACGTGCGCGGCGGCGTCGTCGCCTTCCAGATGGCGCTCAGCTTCATCTACCTCGCCATCGCGATCGGGGTGACCCCGATGGCGGTCAGCGCGCTGCCCTGGCTGTCCCGCCTGTTCGTGCGCGAGCAGCCCGGGGAGTTCCGGGACATGTTCACCCGGTCGCTGTCGCTGTGCCTGTTCGTGGCCGTGCCCGCCGCCGTCGGGTCGATGCTGCTCGCGCCGCAGCTGTCGCGCGTCGTCGCCGTCGGCCGGATGGGCTCCGGCGCCGGCGTCGCCGCCATCACGGCCTGCCTGGTCGCGCTCGCCACGTCGATCCTGGGCACGGCCGTGTTCCAGATCTGCAGCTACTCCTCCTACGCCCGCAAGGACACCCGGGCACCGCTGGTGGGTGCCGTGGTCCAGGTGCTCGTGTGCCTCGCCGGCACCGGCCTGTCGCTGGCACTGCTCGACGGGCTGTCCCTGCTGGCCGGCCTGGGCGCGGCCTACTCGGCCGGCTCGGTGGCCGGTGCGCTCACGCTGTGGCTGCGCTTCCACGGACGCTCCCTACCCGGCCGAACCCGGCTGCTCCCCTCGCTGGCCCGCACCCTGGCCGCGGCCGGCGTCATGGCCGTCCCGGTGTGGCTGGCCAGCCGTGCCCTGACGGCGGCGCTCTCCGGACAGTCCGGGGCGGCACTGACCGTGCTCGTCTGCGCCGTCCTGGGCATCGGCACGTATGCCGCCGCCTCCTCCGCCCTGCGTGCCCCCGAGCTGGGGCTGCTGCTGCGCAGCGTCGGCCGGCGCGGCCGACTGCGGGGTGAGCTGACATGAGCCTCGCCGTCGACCTGCACCGCACGGTCGCGCAGCGCGCCGTGGCCCGCTCCTGGCCGCTGCTGCTGCCGGTGCCCGCCGCCCTCGCGGCGTGGCTGGGCGTGACCCACCCCCGCGTCGCCATGGCCCTGGCGCTGGTCGCCGTCGTGGTGGTGACGGTCGCGCTGCGACCCACGCTCGCGGCATACGCGCTGATCGTCGTGACCCCGCTGACCGCCGGCATCGACCGCGGCTCGGCGATCCCGCTGCTGCGCCCCAACGAGGCGATGGCCGCCCTCGTCGGCGGTGCGCTGCTGCTGCGATGGCTGGTCACCGCGCGCGAGGGCTGGCGGCCGCGGCTGCGGCTCACCTCGATCGAGTGGTCGCTGCTGGCCATGGCGGTGGCCAGCTCGGTCCTGCCCCTGCTGTTCATGGCGCTGCGGCAGCGGCCCATCACCTCCGACGACCTGCTCTACGCCCTGGTGATGTGGAAGTTCGCCGCGGTGTACCTCATCGTCCGGGTGAGCATCCGGACCGAGCACCAGGTCCGGTGGTGCCTGCGGCTGTCGATCGGGGTGGCCGCCGTCGTCGCCGTCATCGCGATCTTCCAGGCGCTGGGCCTGCTGCACGTGCGGGAGGTCCTGTCGACCTACTTCGTGCCCAACGGCAACGTCGGCGCGCTGGCCAACCCGCGCGGCGGCTCCACCCTGGCGCTGCCCGCTGCCGTCGCCGACGTCATGATCTACAACCTCGCCGTGCTGGTCGGCCTCTCGCGCCGGACCCACCACGCGAAGGTGCTGGCCGGCTTCGGCGTGCTGTTCGTCATCGCGGCGGTGTCGGCCGGCGAGTTCTCCAGCGCGCTCGGCCTCGTCATCGGTGCCGTCGTCGCCGCGATCATCGTGCGCCGTCCCCGGATGCTGCTGCTCGGCCTGCCACTCGGTGCCCTGGCCGCGCTGGTGGCGTGGCCGATCATCGCCGTCCGGCTCACCGGGTTCGGGACCGCCTCGGGCCTGCCGGACAGCTGGGCGGGCCGGCTGCGCAACCTGCAGAGCTACTTCTGGCCGCAGCTGACCGACCCCGGCAACCTCCTGCTCGGCGTGCGTCCGAGTGCCCGGGTCGTGGTCCCCTCGCAGGCCACCGGCTACGTCTGGATCGAGAGCGGCTACACCTGGCTGGTCTGGGGAGGCGGCATCCCCCTGCTGCTCGCCTTCGTGTGGTTCGTGTGGGCCTCGATCCGGCACGCCGGGGTGGTCAGCCGCGCCCGGCACGACGCGGTGGGCGCGGCAGCGACCGGCCTGCTCGTCGGCGTGGTCGTCATGACCGTGCTGATGCTCTTCGACCCCCACCTGACGTACCGCGGTGCCGCGGACGCCTTGTTCATCCTTGCCGCCCTCGCCCAGACCGGGCAGGGCCAGGGTTCCCCTCCCGCCCCGGAGGCGGCCAACACTGAGGAAGCGGTGGCGACATGACACTCACCCAGCTACCCGGCGGCGGAGCCGTCGAGGACCGGCCGCGCAACCTGCTGCGCGCCCATGCCGGGCTGATCCTGGCGTTCACCGCCGTGGTCGGGCTCGGCGCGGCGGCCTACAGCCACACCCAGACACCGTCGTACTCGTCGGTCGCCCGGGTCATGGTCGAGCCGCAGATCCTGCCCAACGGTGGCGCGGCCCCGGCACCGGACATGGGGACCGAGAAGGCCCTCGCGCTCTCCAGCGCCGTGGCGGCCGAGGCGGCCGACACGCTGCAGGTGTCACCGTCGGACGCCTCGCACGGCGTGGACGTGGCCGTCCCCGTGGACACGCACGTCCTGGAGTTCCGGGCCACCGAGGCCACCCCCGAGGCGGCCCAGTGCACCGCGGACGCCTTCTCCACCGCCTACGTCGACTACCGCGCGACGGTCGACAGCGGCAGCGGCCGCCCGGTCCCGCAGAGGGCGCAGGTCATCTCCCCGGCGACGGAGCCCACTGCGCCGACCGGGCCCAGCGCCCTGCTCCAGGTCGGGGCGGCGGTCCTGCTCGGGCTGACCCTGGCTATCGGCGCCGCGGCCCTGGCGGACCGGTGGGACCGGCGGGTGCGCGGGGCCGGCCGCCTGGCCACCCTCACCGGCTCGCCCGTGCTGGCGGTCCTGGCCCGTCCGCGGGTCAAGGGCGCGCGCCGGCTCGTGCTGGCCTCCAGCCCCGAGTCCTCCGTCGCGGAGTCCTACCGCTTCCTGCGCACCCGGGTCCTGGACCCGATGCTGCCGCTGGGCAGCACGACCGTCGTCGTGTCCTGCGCGGACGACCGGGACCGTGAGGCCCGGGACGTCGTGGCCGCCAACCTCGCCGCGGCCGCCGCGGAGAACGGCTGCACCGTGGCCGTCGTGACCGACCCCCCGTCCCGTTCGGCCCTGGAGGGGCTGCTCGGCGACGGGGTGCCGCTCCTCGAGCTGTATGACGCGGCGGGGCTCGGACCGTCCCTGCACGAGCTGTCCCAGACGCACGACCTGGTCCTGGTGCAGGCCGCCCCGGTGACCGCCTCCGCGGCGACCATCGGAGCCCTGCGCCAGGGCGACCTGGCCATCCTGGTCGCCGACACCAGGCTGTCCGACCGCGAAGCGGTCCGTGCCGCGCACCGCCTGGCCATGGAGGCCTCGGTCGGGCCGGTGTGGAGCCTGCTGACCGCCGGCTGCAGCCCCCGACGGGCCGGGGTTCGGCGCCGCGACCCGCGCCGCCGGGCCGTGGTGTCCGCCGAGGAGTCCCGGCAGCTGGCCCGCGTCGCCGACGAGGCCGGGCACAAGGGGGTCGCGTGAGGCGCAGGGCGAGCCGGCACGTACTGCTCGTCGTCGAGAACGTCTCGCTCGCCCGGGACCACCGCCTGCGCAAGCAGGCGTCGTCCCTGCACGCGGCCGGCTACGAGGTCACGGTCATCTGCCGGCGCGACCCGGGCAACGTCCTGCCCGGGGTGCGCGTGCTGGACTACCCCGCGCCACCGGACGGGCGCAGCCACCTGGCGTTCCTGCGGGAGTACGGCTGGTCCTGGCTGATGGCCGCGGCCCTGACATGGCGGGTCTGGCTGACCCGGCCCTTCGGGGTCATCCAGGTCTCCGGCACCCCGGACATCTACTTCACCCTCGCCGCACCGTTCCGGCTGTTCGGGGTGACGGTGGTGCAGGACCAGCGGGACCTGTCCCCGGAGGTGTACGTCGCGCGGTACGGCGGCGCGGGCGGCCTGGTGCACCGGCTCCTGCTGGCCTGCGAGCGCACCAGCTTCCGCCTCGCCGACCGCGTCGTGACCGTCAACGAGACCTTGCGTGCCGTGGTGACCGGACGCGGTGGACTGTCCGACGAGGACGTCACCGTGGTCGGCAACGGCCCGCGGCTGGAGCGGGTGACCCCCGCCCGCGAGCCGCGTCCGGGCGGGGCCACCTGCTGCTGGGTGGGCCTCATGGGCCCGCAGGACCGGCTCGACCTCCTGGTCGAGGCGCTGGCCCGGCTGGTCCACGAGCGCGGCCGCACCGACGTCCGGGCGGTCCTCATCGGCGACGGGGAGTCCCGCCCCGACACCGAGGCACTCGTGGAACGCCTGGGCCTGCGCGACCACGTCGAGCTCACCGGCTGGCTCGACGAGGCCGGGGTCTTCACCCACCTCGCCGCGGCCGACCTCGGCCTGGAGCCCAACATGGGGCCGGAGGTCAGCCCCGTGAAGGTGATGGAGTACATGGCCTCCGGGCTGCCGTTCGTCGCCTTCGACCTGCGCGAGACACGGGCTCTGGGTGGGCACGGCGGCCGCTACGCGACGCCCGGGGACGTCGCCGCGTTCGCCGCCGCCATCGACGAGCTGACCCGCGACCCGGGGCTGCGGGCACGGCTGGGCGCCGCCGGGCAGCAGCGGGTCCGGGAACACATCGCGTGGGAGCACCAGGAGGCGGCGTACCTGCGGCTGTTCGCCGACCTCCTGCCGCTGCGCCCGGCCGGTGTGGAGGTACCGGCATGACCCGGGCCGCGCACGTCACGCCGCTGCGCCGGGCCCGCCACCTGGCCCGGGTCCGCCTCTCGGAGAGCCCGACGCTCTACCTGCCGATCGCGCGCCGTCGCTACCCCGGGCCCAGCCCCGAGGTCATCGGCGACGCGACCGAGATGGTCATCGACGGCTACACGCGCTGCGGCAGCACGTTCACCGTCTACGCCTTCCAGCTCGCCCAGCCGCGCCCGGTGCGCCTGGCCCACCACCTGCACGCCAGCGCCCAGCTCGTGGTGGCGGCCCGGCGCGGGCTGCCGACCCTGGCGGTCATCCGGGCTCCCCGTGGGGCGGTCCTGTCCCAGCTGGTCCGGGAGCCGCACGTCGACCTGCGCGACGTGGTCGTGGCCTACGCCCGCTTCTACGAGCAGCTGCTCCCCCACCGGGACGCCATGGTCGTCGGCGAGTTCCATCAGCTGACGCACGACCTGGCCGGCGTGGTGCGCCGGGTCAACAACCGGTTCGGCACCGACTACGCCGAGCCGTCGCTGGACGAGGAGCAGCGACGGGAGTGCACCGAGCTGGCCACCGCCCGCTCGAGCCTGTCGCCGGTGCTGCTCGGGTTCGAGTCCGGGACGGTCAGCCGCGAGCAGCTGCGCGCCGCGCGCACCACGGTCGGTGCCGGTGTGAGCTACGGCGGGACGGCACCGGCCACGCAGGCCCTGTGGGTGCCCTCCGCTGAGCGCGAGCAGGAGAAGGCCGCGCTGGCGCAGGCGTGGGAGGAGGCCTCCCCCCGCCTGCGGTATCGCGCGCAGCTCGCCTACGAGCGCTTCGCCGGGGCCGACGCCCAGCCGCCCGACTGAGGCACGAAAACGCCAGGCCGACGCGGTCCCGCGGGTCAACCTCCCTGCGACCGGTGGTGGTCGGTCTTGGTCCGGGCCGGGCGTGCATGCGATGCTGGTGGCGTGGGAGGCACGGGGGTGGTCGGTGCGCTCGGAGGCGGCGAACCACAGCGGGTCGGGGCGTTCGTCTACGCCGTCACGGACGGGCGGTGGACGTGGTCCGACGAGCTCTACCGCATCCTGGGCTTCGCCCCGGGCGAGGTCGTGCCCAGCACCGAGCTGCTGCTGGCGCACCAGCACCCGGACGACGACGAGTCCGGCGCCGCCGCGGCCCTCCGGGTCGCCCTGCGTACCGGTGAGCCGTTCAGCGTCCGACGCCACCTCCTCGGCGCGCGCGGCGACACGCGCACGGTCGTCCTCGTCGGGCGCGGCCAGGCCCATGACGGCAGCCTGACCCACGTGCACGGCTACGTCGTGGACGTCACCGAGGCGCTGGCCGACGACGTCCGCGAGCAGGCGGATGCCGCCATCGAGGCCTCTCGAGCGCACCGTGGCGCCCTCGAGCAGGCCAAGGGTGCGGTCATGCTCGCCCTCGGGGTCGACGCGGACACAGCCTTCTACCTCCTGGCCGCGAAGTCGCAGGCCGCCAACGTCAAGGTGCACCGGGTCGCCGACGACCTCGTCGCGCAGCTCGGCGACGGCAGCGCACCCACCACCGCGGAGGCGATGACCGACTGGCTGTGCACCGAGGCCCTCGAATCCTTCGAGCGGCACACCGACGCGAACGCGCGGATCCCCTGACGGGGACCCCCTGATCCTGGGTCGCCGAGTGGTTGAACCGCCCGCAACGGGGCACCATGGGGCGTGGGAGGTGGTTCTCGTGTCCGCACGCAAGGTGTTCCTCGACTGGCCCGTCCTGCGACAGCTCCGCGGGAGGGACGACCTCGGTCGCGGTGCGGCGGTCCGCTCCCCCGCCACGGCGTCGCACCGGCCCCGGACCGAGACCGCCGACAGGGTGGTGCAGAGCGTCTGCCCCTACTGCGCGGTCGGGTGCGGGCAGAAGGTGTTCGTCAAGGACCAGAAGGTCGTCCAGATCGAGGGCGACCCGGACTCGCCGGTCTCGCGAGGCCGCCTGTGTCCCAAGGGATCCGCCAGCGAGCAGCTCGTCAACGGCACCAGCAGGCAGACCGCGATGCTCTACCGTCGGCCGCACGGCACCGAGTGGGAGCCGCTGGACCTCGAGACGGCGACCGACATGATCGCCGACCGTGTGGTGGCCAGCCGGGCCCGAACCTGGCAGGACACCGACGAGCACGGCCGGCCGCTCCGGCGCACGCTGGGCATCGCCGGGCTCGGCGGCGCGACGCTGGACAACGAAGAGAACTACCTCATCAAGAAGCTCTTCACCGCGATGGGCGCGATCCAGATCGAGAACCAGGCGCGCATATGACACAGCGCCACCGTCCCCAGTCTGGGGGCCTCGTTCGGTCGCGGCGGCGCCACGACGTTCCAGCAGGACCTGCAGAACTCTGACTGCATCGTCATCCAGGGCTCGAACATGGCCGAGTGCCACCCGGTCGGGTTCCAGTGGGTGATGGAGGCCAAGGCCCGTGGTGCCAAGGTCATCCACATCGACCCGCGGTTCACCCGCACCTCGGCGGTGGCCGACAGCCACGTGCCGCTGCGCGCCGGCAGCGACATCGTGTTCCTGGGCGGGATCGTCAACTACATCCTGAGCAACGAGAAGTACTTCCGCGACTACGTCGTCGCCTACACCAACGCCGCGACGATCCTGCGTGAGGACTTCCAGGACACCGAGGACCTCGACGGCGTCTTCTCCGGCTACGACCCGGAGACCGGCACCTACGACACCGAGTCGTGGGGCTACGAGGGCGCGGCCGAGTACGCCGCCGCCGGCAACGCGCGGGAGCCCGCCCAGGACGAGGAGGGCGAGAGGCAGGGACCCAGCCACGCCAGCGGCACCGAGCACGAGGGGTCGCAGGCCTCGCGCGCCGCCGGCCACGAGATGGGCGGCCACGGCGCCAGCCTCGAGCACGGCCGCGTGCACCGCGACGAGACCCTGCAGCACCCCCGGTGCGTCTTCCAGGTGCTCAAGCGGCACTACGCGCGCTACACCCCCGAGATGGTCCAGGAGGTGTGCGGCGTCCCGCCCGAGCTGTTCCTCGAGGTGTGCGAGGCGGTCACCGCCAACAGCGGCCGCGACCGCACCACCTGCTGGGTCTACTCGGTGGGCTGGACGCACCACTCCGTCGGCGTGCAGTACATCCGGGGCGCGGCGATCATCCAGCTGCTGCTGGGCAACATGGGCCGTCCCGGCGGCGGCATCCTCGCGCTGCGGGGCCACGCCAGCATCCAGGGCTCGACCGACATCCCGACGCTGTTCAACATCCTGCCCGGCTACCTGCCGATGCCCCAGGCCAACGAGCACCCGGGCCTCGACGGCTACCTGCAGGCCACGTTCAGCAAGGAGCAGAAGGGGTTCTGGGCCGATGCCGACGCCTACCTGGTCAGCCTGCTCAAGGCGTACTGGGGGGAGGCGACCACCGCCGACAACGACTGGTGCTTCGACTACCTCCCGCGCCTGACCGGTGACCACGGCACCTACCAGACCGTGATGGACATGCTCGAGGACAAGGTCGAGGGCTACATGCTGCTCGGCCAGAACCCCGCGGTCGGCTCGGCGCACGGGCGGATGCAGCGGCTGGCCATGGCGCACCTGAAGTGGCTGGTGGTGCGCGACCTGGCGATGATCGACTCGGCGACCTTCTGGAAGGACAGCCCCGAGATCGAGACCGGCGAGCTGCGCACCGAGGACATCGCCACCGAGGTCTTCTTCTTCCCCGCCGCCGCGCACGTGGAGAAGGACGGCTCGTTCACCCAGACGCAGCGGATGCTGCAGTGGCACCACAAGGCGGTCGAGCCGCCTGGCGACGCGCGCAGCGAGCTGCACTTCTTCTTCCACCTCGGCCGCAAGATCCGCGAGCGGCTGGCCGACTCCACACTCGAGCGTGACCGCCCGCTGCTCGACCTCGTCTGGGACTACCCCGTCAACGACAAGGGCGAGCCGTCGGCAGAGGCAGTGCTCAAGGAGATCAACGGCGTCCACCTCAGCGGCGACAAGGCCGGGCAGCCGCTCTCGAGCTACACCGAGATGAAGGCCGACGGGTCCACCAGCGGAGGCTGCTGGATCTACACCGGTGTCTATGCCGACGGCGTCAACCAGGCCGCCCGGCGCAAGCCCGGCCAGGAGCAGTCCTGGGTGGCCCCCGAGTGGGGCTGGGCGTGGCCGTCCAACCGGCGCATCATCTACAACCGCGCCTCGGCCGACCCCGACGGCAAGCCGTGGAGCGAGCGCAAGGCCTACGTGTGGTGGGACGCCGACGCCGGGAAGTGGACCGGCCACGACGTGCCGGACTTCGAGGCCGACAAGCCCCCGTCATACCGTCCCCCGGAGGGCACGGGAGGCCCGGACGGGCTGGCCGGTGACGACCCGTTCATCATGCAGTCCGACGGCAAGGGGTGGCTCTATGCCCCGACCGGGCTGCTCGACGGCCCGCTCCCGGCGCACTACGAGCCGCAGGAGTCGCCGGTGAGCAACCCGTTGTACTCCCAGCAGTCCAACCCGACCCGGCAGGTGTTCAAGCGCAAGGACAACCTGCAGAACCCCTCCGGCCCCGAGCCCGGCGTGGAGGTCTTCCCCTACGTGTTCACCACCTACCGGCTCACCGAGCACCACACGGCCGGCGGCATGAGCCGGTGGCTGCCCTACCTGTCCGAGCTGCAGCCGGAGTTCTTCTGCGAGGTCTCCCCCGAGCTCGCGCGGGAACGCCACCTCGAGCACCTGGGCTGGGCCACCATCGTCACCGCGCGCACCGCGATCGAGGCGCGGGTGCTCGTGACCGACCGGATCGCCCCGCTGCGCGTAGGCGGCCGCACGATCCACCAGGTGGGCCTGCCCTACCACTGGGGGGTCGGCGGCGACGCCGTGGTCAGCGGCGACTCGGCCAACGACCTGTTCGGCGTCACGCTCGACCCCAACGTCCACATCCAGGAGACCAAGGTCGCTTCCTGCGACATCCAGCCCGGGCGCCGTCCCACCGGCCCCGCGCTGCTGCAGTTCGTCGCCGGCTACCGCAGCCGGGCCGGCATCACCGTCGAGACCGGCAACGTGCTGCGCACGCCACGGCAACCCAGCGCCCACGGCCAGCACGAGGGAGAGGACTCATGAGCAACCGGCTCGACGGCCCGCTCGACCCCGCCCCGGACGCGGGCTGGGTCGACGCCCCGCCACGCAAGGGGTTCTTCACCGACACGACGGTGTGCATCGGGTGCAAGGCGTGCGAGGTCGCATGCAAGGAGTGGAACGCCATCCCGATGGACGGTGACCTCGACCTGCTCGGCTCGTCCTACGACAACACCGGTGCACTGGGGGCCAGCACGTGGCGCCACGTCGCCTTCATCGAGCAGCCCAAGCCACTGGGTCACCAGGAGCCGGGCCTGCTGCGCGAGCGCAGCAGCGTCGACCTCGGTATGCCGTCCATGCGGCCGAGCGAGGCAGGCGCTGCCCCCGAGGGCGCTGAGTCCGCAGAAGGCGCACAACGGATGGACTTCCGCTGGTTGATGTCCTCGGACGTGTGCAAGCACTGCACCCACGCGGCCTGCCTCGATGTCTGCCCGACCGGCTCGCTGTTCCGCACCGAGTTCGGCACCGTGGTGGTGCAGGACGACATCTGCAACGGCTGCGGCTACTGCGTGCCCGCCTGCCCGTTCGGCGTCATCGAGCGGCGCACCGGTGACGCCGGGACGAAGAACGTGGGCATCGCCCAGAAGTGCACGCTCTGCTACGACCGCATCGGTGTCGGGGACGAGCCGGCCTGCGCCAAGGCCTGCCCCACCCAGTCGATCCAGTTCGGCGACCTCGACGAGCTGCGCGAGCGGGCGCAGGTCCGGGTGGAGACGCTGCACGGGCAGGGCATCTCCGACGCCCGGCTCTACGGCGAGGACCCCGATGACGGCATCGGCGGGGCCGGCGCGATGTTCCTGCTGCTCGACGAGCCCGAGGTCTACGGGCTGCCGCCGGACCCGGTGGTCACCACCCGCGACCTGCCGCAGATGTGGCGCAAGGCAGGCCTCGCGGCAGCGGCGCTGCTGGCCGGAGCGGTCGTCTCGTTCCTGGGCGGCCGCTCGTGAGCCCGGGCGTGGACCGTCAGGGACCGCTGAGCCGGACCCCCGGCCGGGACGCGGTCCCCGGCAGCCGGGCCGAGCGACGCCGCAGCCGGGGTGGCCGCGGCGGTGAGCGCCGGATGGTGCCCGAGGCCACGTTCACGTCCTACTACGGACGCCCCGTCGTCAAGCCCTCTCCCTGGGAGGCCGACATCCCGGCCTACCTGTTCCTCGGCGGCCTGGCAGCCGGCTCCTCGCTGCTGGGTGCCGGCGCCGACCTGACCGGCCGGCCAGCGCTGCGGCGGGCGGGCCGGATCGGGGCGCTGGTCTCGATCAGCCTGAGCTTCGCCGCGCTGGTGCACGACCTCGGCAAACCGTCGCGCTTCGTCAACATGCTGCGGGTGGCCAAGCCGACGTCGCCGATGTCTGTGGGGACCTGGGTCCTCTCGGCCTACGGACCGATGGCCGGCCTCGCCGGCGCAGCCGAGCTGAGCGGACTGATCCCCCGCCGGTTGCGTTGGGCGGCAACGGTGCTCGGCGCGACGGGGCGACCGGCCGGGCTGGTGGCCGGGCTCGTGGCACCGGCAGTCGCGTCCTACACGGCCGTCCTGCTCTCCGACACGGCCACCCCGTCGTGGCACGAGGCGCACCGGGAGCTCCCCTTCGTCTTCGTCGGCTCCGCGGCCGGCGCCTCCGGCGGGCTCGGCATGTTGGCCTCCCCGCCTGCCCAGGCGGGCCCGGCCCGGCGTCTGGCCTTCGGGGGCGCCGCCCTGGAGCTGGTCGCGGCGCAGCGGATGGAGCAGTCGATGGGGCTGGCCGCCGAGCCGCTGCACACCGGCCGGGCCGGCCGGCTGCTGCGGGCCAGCAAGGCCCTGACCACCGCGGGGGCAGTCGGCACGGCGCTGTTCGCCCGGCGCAGCCGGGTCGTCGCCGTCCTGTCGGGTGCGGCGCTGCTGGCGGGCTCGGCCTGCACGCGGTTCGGCATCTTCGAGGCGGGGCAAGCATCGGCGCTGGACCCGCGCTACACCGTGGTGCCCCAGCGCGAGCGTCTCGAGGCCCGCCGCCGTGACTCCTGACCCCACATCCCTGCCGAGAGGGCTCGGGAACGTCAGCGGACCGTCAGCACGTGCTCGCGCGCCGCGACGACCTCACCGACCACCGGCGCGCCCGGCACCTCCCCGACGACCAGCAGGCCACCGCTGGTCTGGGCGTCGGCGAGCAGCAGGAGCTCGTCCTCGGACACGGTGGCGGACAGGTGCGGCCGCACCCAGTCCAGGTTGCGCCGGGTGCCGCCGCTGACGAAGCCGTCACGCAGGGCCTCCCGGGCGCCTTCGAGGTAGGGCACCGCGGCCGCGTCGACGACCGCGCTGACCCCGGAGGCGCGCGCCATGCTGAACAGGTGGCCGAGCAGCCCGAAGCCGGTGACGTCCGTGGCCGCCCGCACCCCCGCGGCGAGGGCGGCACGGGAGGCCTCGGCGTTGAGGGTGGTCATCGCGGCCACGGCCTGGGGGAACACCTCCCCGGTCGACTTGTGCCGGTTGTTCAGCACGCCCACCCCGAGCGGCTTGGTGAGGCTGAGCGGCATACCGGCTTGTGCGGCGTCGTTGCGCATCAGGCGCTCGGGGTCGGCGACCCCGGTGACGGCCATGCCGTACTTGGGCTCCGGGTCGTCGATGCTGTGGCCGCCCGCGACGTGGCACCCCGCCGCCCGGGCGACTTCCGCCCCGCCGCGCAGGACCTCGGCGAGCAGCTCCACCGGCAGCACGTCGCGCGGCCAGCCGACGAGGTTGACCGCGACGACCGGCCGCCCGCCCATCGCGTAGACGTCGGAGAGCGCGTTGGCGGCCGCGATCCGGCCGAAGTCGTAGGCGTCGTCGACGACCGGCGTGAAGAAGTCGGCGGTGACGACGACGGCGACCCCCGCCTCGATGCGCACCACGGCCGCGTCGTCGCCGGTCCCGAGGCCGACGACCACGTCCGGGTGCGCCGGCCCGGCCAGCCCCTGGACGACCGACTCGAGCTCGCCCGGAGGGATCTTGCAGGCACAGCCACCCCCGCGGGCGTACTGCGTGAGGCGCGGCTTGGCGGTCACACCGGTCATGGCCCGACCTAACCACGAGCCGGGTGCCGGCGTCAGTCGCCCTGGGCCGCGGGGTCCGGCTCCTCGGCCTCGTCGCGACCCGACGCACCCTGGCCGGGCCACGGTGGCGCCTCGGTCGAGGCCTCCTGCAGCGCCTTCTGCAGCTCGGCGTCGTCCGTGATCTCCGCCCGTGCCTCCTCGACGGCGTGCAGCCGGTCGGCGCCTTCAGCCGTACCCTCGTGGCCCTGGTCCGGTGTGCTCTCGTCGCTCATCTGCCGCCTCCCGGCGTCGCGGTCATGGACGTCTCGAACGTACCCGTTGCCCTGCGACCCCACACCTGCGCCCGGCCCGGTCGCCCGGCGCCGCGCGACCTGCTTGACTGGCCCCCTCGTCCTCCTTCCCCGCGCGGGCCGGTGCGCGAGGGAGGCGTGTAGGTGCCTGGTGGCCCTCCCGGTCTTCAAAACCGGTGTGACCCGGCATCCGGGTCAGGCGGGTTCGATTCCCGTCCGCCTCCGCCAGAGTTGTTCGCGAAATTACGGGTGTTGTGTTCGCGAAATTCGGTGAGCGTTTGGTCCTGCCGTCCTGGAGCCAAGCCCCCCCCCCCCGGCGACCAAGGTCGCAGCGGGTCAGCGGCCAACATCCTCAACCCGCACTCGAGATCCGCGAGTTGCATACACGCGGGCTCCGACCGCTCCGACACGAAAGAGCGAGAAGTTGTTCGGGCGCGGGTCGCTCCGAACTGCACGACTCTGCGCCTCCTGACGCGCGGGATCACCGCAGGCGGGTGTCCGCGCGTTCGGCTACGGTCGCTGCCATGAAGCGCTGGGCGGTCCTCGAACACACCAACAGTGCGGTGCGCCGGGCGAGCAAGGTGGTCGGCAAGGGGAAGGGGACGCCCGAGGAAATCGACGCGGCGCGGGCTGTCCTGAGCAACTACCGCCTCGCGCACGCGTTCCCCCTCAACGCCGTCACGGTGACCGCGAAGACGCGGGCGCTCGACGTCAACCCAAATGCCGTCGTGGCGCAGCGCCACAAGCGCCTGCCGACGATCCTGGACAAGCTGAAGCGACACCCCTCGATGAGCGTGACCACGATGCAGGATCTCGGAGGCTGCCGGGTCGTCTTCGAGAGCGTCAGCGAGGTCGACGAACTCGTCGCCGATTTGCGCGATCTGCCGAGGAGCAGGAACCGAGTCAGGCGGGTGTACGACTACCTCCGCAGCGACCCCGGCCCGCGGGAGTCGGGCTACCGGGGCATCCATCTCGTGTACGAGTACGGGGCGTCCAAGGAGGAGTACCACGGTCTGCAGATCGAACTGCAGGTCCGCACACAACTGCAGCACGCGTGGGCGACCGCCGTCGAGACGATGGACCTATTCTCAGGCAGCGAGTTGAAGTACGGCCAGGGCGACCCCGACGTGCTGCGGTTCTTCGTCCTGGTCAGCTGCCTAATGGCGCACGAGGAAGGGGTCGCCCCGGTGCCCGGCGCGGAGGCGCCGGTCGATGACCTGCTCGTCGAGTTGGCGCGGCTGGAGGAGTCGCTCGGCGTCGTGGGACGGCTGCGGGCGTACGAGTCCCTCGTGGGCAACCACGCGACGAGCGACCGGCGCAACGTGCTGACCCTCGAACTCTGGCGGCGCGAGGGCCGCCTCACGGTCACGGTCCATGAGACCTTGGCTCTCGCTCAGGAGCGGCTGACCGAGTTGGAGGCACTGGACGACGAAGACCTGGACGCCGTGTTGGTCAACATCGCGCGCATTAGCCAGCTCCGCGAGGCCTATCCGAACTACTACGCCGACACCGGCCGGTTCACTGAGTTCGTGACGTCGCGGCTCGACGGCACGGCGGGCTGAATCAGCTGCTGGAGCCAGCCCGAATAGAGCGCTCCCATCTGCCGCGGAGCGTGAAGACGCGAAATCGCCGAGTTCCGGCACAACCTCTCGGCGCCCACCAGCGCGCCACCCCTATGCCTCTCGGCAGATCGACGGTCCGCTTAGGGAGATCGCCCGGTGTCGCCGCGGCCACGTTCCAGTTCCACCCTTATCCCCGTACGCGTGGCCAAGGGCGAATCGCTTCTTGTGGGATCACGCGGGCAGGGGCACCTCCCCGACGGGGTCCGGGCGGACCAGGGCGCGGGTTCCTTTGACCAGCAGCGGTGCCAGGCTCGCCAGCAGGAGCACTCCTGCACACCCCGCCAACACCCGGTCCATGCCAAACCAGTGGGCCAGTGGACCGGCGAGCGCGTTCCCCAACGGCATGCCTAGGAATGAGGTCAGCGTGTCCCAGCTGGCCACCCGCGCCAGGACGTGGTGCGGCACGTGGTCCTGGATCGCGGTCTCCCAGCAGACATCGAAGAAGATCAGTCCGGCGTAGCCCACGACGGCGCCAGCCAGAACGGCACTGAGGGTGCCGGGTACGACATACGCCAGCACCCAGAGCGTCATCAGAGGCAGGGCCGCCCACCCAGCAAGCAGCATGCGGCGGGGCTTCACCCGCAGCGCCACGGCGGCTCCGAGGAAGCCTCCGAGCCCTTCGGCGGCAGCGATGACGCCCACCGACCTGGCGCCTCCGAGCTGCTGGACGGCCACGACCTGCGCCAGCACCAGCACCACCCCGTTGGCCACGTGGTAGACGGTGGCGGCTAAGACCCCGGAAAGCAGCCAGTCACGCCTTCGGATCTCGGCCCAGCCATGGCCCATCTCTTGGAACATCCCAGGGCCGCGGACCCGCTCCACTCGTGCCCTGATCAGCGCCACGGTGGCGACCGACGCCACGAAGCTGGCGGCGTTCACGGCGAAGCCGGCAGCGGCGCCGAATCCCGCGACGACCAGCCCGCCGGCGGCTGGCCCGAGGACCGAGCAGATCGTCTGCAGCATGCTCAGGCTGGCATTCGCGGACTGCCGACCGGCGACGGGGATGAGCATTGGCTTGAGCGCGGTCATGGCGGGCTGGAAGAACGACCCGGCCAAGGATGTGAGCGCCGCCAGCAGGCAGAGCAGGGGCACCGAGTAGTGGTCTGTGCCGAACATGATGGCCATTGCGCTGACGGTCGCGGCTCGCACGAGGTCGGAGCCGATCAAGATCTTTTGCGGCTGGACCCGGTCGGCCCAGACGCCTCCGAACAGCGAGCCGACAAGCCGGGCAACGATGCTGGACGCCATCACGAGCCCGAGCGCGCCCGGACCTCCGCCGTGCAGGACGACCGCCACCGCCAGCGCGACCGTCTGGAAGCCGTTGCCCAGCCACGACAGCACCTGCCCGGCCAGGAGCAAACGGAAGTCTTTCGTCATACCGGGAACGCTACTGAGCAGGTTCCGAAATAGTGGCGAGACTCATGGAACTTCGCGCGGGCGTGTTGAGCACGTCGTGCAGAGCGCCGACGAAGCGCCTCCCTCGCTTCTCGTGGATGTTCCAAATCGACGGAGCTGGGATGTGGCCCTCGTCGGGGAGGTGCTGGAGCGATGCCGCGCAGTTCCGGACTGAGGCACTCCGCGCGGGGACAGGATTGGTATCCCACGGCCTATGCCGCGGCCTGAAGCGCGTCCGCCTCTTGGTTGCTGCCTTGCAGGAGGACAAAGCCGTGGAACTCGGGCTGCGGCAGTAGGAGCGGGTTCATTGCGTCTCCGTTGCCGGTGCGCTGGTGCCAGTTGCGGAGTTGTCGCACATTGGCCGCGGCCGCCGCGGCAGTGATGGCTAAGGTCGTCAAGGGCAATCCTGTGAAGCGGAACAGGCCCCGATGCAGGTTCTCGGTGTGATCCACGCGCCCACCCGGGCCCGTGCACTGCAGGTCTGGACCAGCAACTCGCTGTTCCGCCTTACCGGCCCGCCGACCTCCCGACCCGCCGGCGAACTAGACGGCCACGCCAGGCGGCTCCCCGCGGTGACGGCGCCACTGCCTGGGAAACGTCTCACCGGTGGCCTCGTGCCGGCTGTTCAGGGCGCCGACCCCTGCCCCAGGGGGATCTTGCAGGCGCGCACCCGCCTCGCTCATGCTGAGGCACGAGCAGACCGGGGAGGGCCCGAAGGGGATTCGGCCCTCCCCGGTCGTCAGCGGGAGTCACTGGACGTAGGGCACCTCCCACGCGTGACCCCGACCGGAACGGGCCCCGGCAGTGGCGTCCTCAGTGACGAACAGCTTCGACGACGCCGGGTCGACGAACAGCCCCTGGGCGAACGGGAAGCCGGTGGAGCCGCCCGGGGTCAGCGCCGGGTCGGCCGGCCGGGTGCACGTCAGGGAGCAGTACACCGTCGCCTCCGGGGATGACGCGGCAGGCATGCGCCCGGAGGTGACGTAGACGATCCCTGCCGAGCCACCGGGCCGGTCAGCCGTGATCGTCGACGCGTCGAACCGGTAGATGGTCGCGTTCGCCGTGCCGGGCGACTCCGAGATGTACACCCATCCGTGCCGAGCGTCGGTCGCGATGCCCGCGACAAACACCGGTGCGGGAGTGGGGAGGAAGTCGACCGTCGTGGTCGCACATGGTGACGGGTTGGGGTCGACCGTCGGGTTGGCGCACGACGCCGTCAGGTCGACGTACGTCGCCGCGTTGTTCTCCGGGAGGTACAGCCGGTTGCCGAGGATGGCCATGGTCCCGTTGATCCCGCGGCCCGTGCCCCCCACCTTCTGCGGCTGGGTGGTGGCGACCACGTCGACCGTCTGCGACCGCGGGTCGCCCCCGATCCCGTTGACCCGACGGATGTTGCCGTCGACCAGGTCCCCGACGTACAGGGCGTCACGGGTCGTGTCCAGGGCCAGCGCATTGGTCTTCAAGTTGTCCATCAGGCCCGGGGCCATGGCGACGGGGCTGTCAATGGTCGCGGTGGCCGGGTGGAACGTGAGGCGCCAGACGCCGGGGCTCCTCACCGCGTTGTCCGGGACGTACACCCAGTGCGTGCCGTCGGCGTTGGCACGCGGGTCGTAGACCGCCTGACCCGGCGAGCCGATCGTGGAGCCCGGGTCGCACGCCGCAAGATTCGGCGCGTTCACCCTCGTGCCGGGCACCGGGTCCAGGCGGCACAGGCCGTTGCCGTGGTCGGAGACCCAGTAGTGACCACCCGACGCTGTCGTGTCAGGGATGAACGTGACCCCGCCCTTGGGTGCGGTGATGCCGCTGGAGAAGAGGGCGCCCTCGGGCGTCACGTAGGTGAACCGATCGGGTGCGCTGGTGGCGCTCGTCCCGGCACCGGTGGTGACCCGCACGTCCACCGACGTGCCGTCCGGTCCCCCGGGGCTGACCGCCGTGCATGACGATCCGTCACTCCGGCAGGAGACGCCGGTCGCGGCCTCGGATCCGAAGCTCACCGCTGCGGTTCCGTCGGGGTTCACCAAGTCGGTACCGGTGATGGTGACCCGGGTAGCGCCCGAGCTCATCCCGGAGGACGGGCTGATCGCCGTCACGACGGGCGCACCTGGGGCCGGGGCGGCCGCGGAGTAGGTGAACTGGGCCGCCCCCACAGCCGCGCTCGTCTGCGACTCGATGTTGGTCACCCGGACGTCGATGACGCCCGGGGCGACAGCGGCGGGGCTGGTCGCGGTGCAGCTGGTGCCGTCCGCGAGGCAGCTGACCGCGGTGGCCGGCACGGAGCCGAAACGGATGCTCGTCCCGTACGCCGTCGTGTCGGCCGATCCCGCCACCGCGTTGACGAGGTGCGTGCCGGTGACGGTGACCACCGTTCCGCCTGCGGCATCACCCGAGGACGGGCTGATACCCGTCACGACGGGCCGGGTCGCCCCTCCGGCGACCTGCCAGGCGTGGCCTTGCGCGGTCACCGGTGTCGCGAGCGGGAAGCTCGGGTCGTCCCCGACGTAGACGTCGAGGGTGTCGGTTCGCACCGCCAGTCCCGTGACGTTCTGGTAGCCCGTCCGCCGAATGCCGTCAAACGCAGAGGTGTATGCCGGTGTGACGTCCGTCGACAGGACGTCCTGCGCCCCGGTGACGGGGTTCCACGTCAGGACCCGGGACGGCGTGTTCCGGGGTGCGTCGGCGACGTACAGCTGCTTGCCGTCGCTCGCGAGGGCGCCAGGGAAGCTGAAGAGCGGGGCTCCACTGGCGTTCGCCACCGTGGTCGCGTTGCACGCGGTTGACCCCCCGCCGCAGGCGGGGCGGCCGCCGCTGCCGTCGATGTCCTTGACCACTGACATGCCGGCGCCGCCGGCTTCGGCGATGTACAGGTCGTCGTGCGACACTCCGGCGGAGTCGGTCCAGGTGAACACCGCGAGCGCGGCGATCCCCCGGCCGTCCGAGGTGTTGGCCACCTTGCTCACCACGGGCGTCACGGCGACGCCGTTCCTGTCCCTTCCCGAGGGGTTCAGGACCTGCATGATGTCGCCGGACTTGATGTACCCCACGTACAGTCGCTCCACCCCGTCCGGACCCGTGACCAGCGCAATGCCCTGCGCCCGGCCGCCTCCAGACCCTCCGCCGTTCGCGGTGACGTTGGCCACGCGCAAGACGGTCGCGCCGTTGAGGCTGTCGTTCGACGCGGTGTAGGCGTAGCGCATGACCTGGTTGGTCTTGGACGACGTATCCGCCTGGTAGACAAGGCTTTTCGCTGCGTCGAAGACGACTTGGCCGCCCTTGGCCGTGCCGTTGCACTTGGTGGTGCCTGCCGTCGCCGGCAGGGTCTCGCACAGGCCCAGCGCGCTGTCGCTCACCCAGAAGTGGCCACCGCCTCCCGGTAGCCAGGCTCCCCCACCGGGGGCGGTCAGGTTCTGCGCCACCAGGGTTCCCGTGATCGGCGACGCCGACGCGGTTGACGTGAAGGCGAGCCCGCCTGCGATGACGGCGCCAATCGCCACGGCGGCTGCCCCCGCCCTCGTCCGGCGACGTCGCCGCTGTGGTGCGGGCACTTCGCCGTGCCGTCCCTTGTCTGGAGGGCCTTCAGCGGCCTCCGGTCGAAGCTGATCGTCCATCTCGTGTCCTCCACACCCAGGGAGGGCCAGGCTGACCTGGCCCCGCGGTCCCGGCGCGCACCTGTGCCGGGCTCCTTGCATGTTGGGTAGCCGAGCCCGGGAAAACCTTGGGAAACCTGGAGGTGCGAGCTCGAAGCGACGGGCCCCACAGCCCCACCGCGCCCCAAGGCCGGGATGTCAGCGTCGGCAAGGGAGAGGTACTAGTGCCAACGTCTCATGGCGGCTCGCACCGGGACAGAGGGACAAAGGATCCACCACGACGAGCGAAGGGATCTGTGATGAAGCGTCTTCTGTTGATCAGCGCGACCGCGGCACTGGCGGCGGTTCCCGCCTCGATTGGCCTTTGGGGCAACCAGTCGTTCGCCGAGGAGGTGCCCGTCTCGGTGCCCGCACGGGCCACTCTGGTCGCGACGAGCTCGCCTGCCAAGCCCACGCACCAGCCGACCCAAGCCGAACCCGGCGACGACCACCGCGGAACCACCGCCACCCACGCCGAACCCGGCGACGACCACCGCGGAACCACCG
>NZ_JBTCWL010000028.1:0-45028 GCF_054325275.1 Oryzihumus sp. | reverse complement strand
CGGCTGCCCGTCGGCGCCGCACCACGGCAGCGGCCTGACCAGGCCGACCCCAGCAGCGCCTGTATGCCGGTCACGTGAGTCGCGCACCAGTCGCACCTTGGCTGGCTGGAGCTGCGGGGCGAGACTGGAGGCGTCGGTGGAGCCGACGTCGGAGGAGGCGGAGATGCTCGTGGACGGTGCCGCCGTGGCCCTCGCCCTCCTGCTGGCCTGGAGCGTCCTGTTCGACCACGTGCGCAGCGCCCGGGAACGGGCGCGGGAGTCGTCACCACCCCTGGCGGCCTTCCCGCCCGAGGCGCTGGAGCGGTATACGGCCAGCGGCGGCCTGACCTGCCCGGGCTACACCGGCGCCATGAGCATCTGAACCAGCCCAACCCTGTCGGCGCGCAGCCCTACAGTGCGAAGGACAAGCCGACGGAGGCAGCCATGACGTCCCTGGAGAACCGCCCCCACACCGCCCTGCTCGTCGTCGACGTGCAGAACGGCGTCGTCGGCAACGCCTACGAGCGCGACCGCGTGGTCGCCAACATCCAGTCCCTCGTGGCGAAGGCCCGGGCCGAGCACGTCCCGGTCCTGTGGGTGCAGCACTCCGACGACGAGGGCCTGACCCCGGGCTCGGAGGCGTGGGCCTACGTCGCCGGGCTCGAGCGCCACGAGTCCGAGCCGCTGGTGCCCAAGACCTACCCCGACGCCTTCGAGGCCACCGACCTCGAGGAGCACCTGGCCGCGCTCGGGATCGGGCGGCTCGTCGTCACCGGCGCGCAGACCGAGGAGTGCATCCGCTCCACCCTGCACTCGGCCCTGGTGCGCGGCTACGACGCCACCCTCGTCGCCGACGCCCACACCTCCGAGGACATGCGCGAGTGGGGCTTCCCGGTCAGCCCGGAGCAGTCGATCGCCTACACCAACACCTACTGGAGCTGGGCCAACGCCCCCGGTCGCAAGGGCACGGTGACGCCCACCGCGGAGGTCGACTTCGCCGCGACCTGAGGGTCGTCGGGCACGCGCAGCGCCGCGGACGCGCAGTCAGTCCGGCTCGCCCCCGCCGTCGAAGTCGACGCGCATGACCACCCGCCGCAGCGTCGGGTGGCTGACCTGCACGAAGCCGGCCTCCTCGAACACCTGCCGGGCACCCACGTGCAGCTCGCCCCAGGTGATCTCCTTGCCCGGCTGGGTGATCATCGGGTACGCCTCGAGCGCCCGGGCACCCCGCTCGCGGGCAAAGTCGACCGTCGCCCGCGCGAGCGGGTACATCAGCCCCCGGCCGCGGTAGCCCTTGCGCACCACGAAGCAGGTCACCGCCCACACCCCGTCGTCGTCCTTGTCCTCGTCCCGCCCGGTCCACGGGATGCGGGTGGTGCGCAGCTTCGGGTATGCCGTCCGCGGCTCCACCGCGACCCAGCCCACCGGCTCGTCCTCGCAATAGGCGACCAGCCCGCTGGTCGCCTCCGCGTCCGGCTCACCGCACGCGGTCTGCTCCTGCTGCATCCCGGTCCGCTCCTCCAGCGTGGAGTCGCGCCAGATCCAGCCGCGGACCTTGAACCGCTGGCACCGGCACTGGCTCGCGTAGTCGGCGGTGCCGAAGACCGCGGCGAGGTCCTCCCAGGACGCCTCGTTGGCGGGGACGACGCTCAGCTGCTCGTCCCGGAACGGCTCGCTCACGGGCGCCAGCCCGCCGGAGGGTCCTCCCCCACACGGCCGTCCACGGCCTCGCGCAGGAGGTCGGCGTGTCCGGTGTGCCGGCCGTACTCCTCGACCATGTCGCAGACCAGCCGGCGCAGGCTGGCGTGCTGGCCGTCCGGCGACGACGCGTGGACGGGCTGGTCGAGCCCGCCCTCAGCGAGGGCCGCCGCGACGCGCGCCCGCGAGCGCTCGACCGCGCCGTCCCAGAGCGCATAGAGCTCCGCGGGCGAGTCATCGGCGGCGGAGGCGAACTCCCAGTCGTTGCTGCCGTCCCAGCCGTTGGCGTCCCACGGGGCGCCGATGGGCTCCCCGCGCATCTTGGTGGTGAACATGTAGTCCTCGCACGCGGCCAGGTGCTTGAGCAGCCCGCCGAGAGTCAGCGTCGAGGCGCCGATGCGGGCCTGCAGGCCAGCCGCGTCCAGGCCGTCCGCCTTCCACCGGAAGGTCCAGCGCAGGCGGTCGAGCGCCCCCAGCAGCTGCTCGACGTCGGTGCCCGCGATCGGCGGCTCCCAGGGGGTGTCAGTCGTCGTAGTCGTCATGGCGTCACCGTAGGACCCATTGCGGACGCATCGCTTCCGCAAATCGTGAGACGCTCCGGGAATGGACGAGTCGAACCCCACCGCGCGGGCGCTGATGTGCCTGCAGCTGCTGCAGGACAGCCCGGGGATCACCGCCGAGAGGCTGGCCGCCAGGCTCGGCGTGTCGGACCGGGCCGCCCGGCGCTACGTCAGCATCCTGCGCGAGGCCGACATCCCGGTCGAGTCCACCAGGGGCCCCTATGGCGGCTACCGCCTCGGCCGCGGGCTGCGGCCGCCGCCGCTGATGTTCAGCCCCGCCGAGGCGCTCGGCCTCGTCATGGCCGTGCTCGACGGCCACCACGACGCCGGCGACGCCACCGGCCCGGTCGGCAGCGCGCTCGGCAAGATCGTCCGGGCCCTGCCGCAGGCGGTGGCCACGCAGGTCGAGGCGGTCCGCCGCACCGCGGCCCCGGCCCCGGACCGCGGCGCCGCCCGGCCCGACCCCGCCACCACCACCGAGCTCGTGCGCGCCTGCTCCGAGCGCCGCCAGGTGCGCCTGGGCTACCGCACCGAGGCCGGCTCGGAGTGGCTCGTCGAGGTCGATCCGTGGGCCGTCGTCGTGCGCCACGGCCGGTGGTACCTGCTGTGCCACTCCCACGCGGCCGACGCCCGGCGTGCCTACCGGGTCGACCGCGTGCACGCCGTGGAGCTGTTGGACGACACCTTCACCCCACCCACCGAGCTGGACCCGGTGGGCATGCTCGAGGACCACCTCGCCGTGGGTTGGGAGTACGACGTCGAGGTCGTCATCGACGCCGCCGCCGAGACCGCCGTGCGCTGCCTCCCCCGCGCCCTCGGGCGGGTCGAGGCGCTCGATGAGGGCACCTGCCGCCTGGTCGGCAGCACCAGCAACCCCGCGTGGTACGCCCAACAGCTCGCGGCGGTGCCCGCGGCATACCGGGTCGTCAGGTGCCCCGAGGTCCAGGAGGCCGCGCGCGTCCTCGGACAGCGGCTGCTGGCCGCTGCGACCGGCGAGGCCACGCTCCCCTGACCTGGCGGCCTCAGGCCTCCACGTCCAGGCGCACGGTCACCAGGTCACCCAGCTCGAGCCCCTCGGCGCGCCGCACGTGCGCCTTCACCGGCACGACGTAGCGCCCGTCCTTGGGGAAAAGCGAGGTGCGCCAACGGGTTTCGCCGATCCGGGCAGCGACCGGGATCATCCCCCAGCCGTAGCTGACGAGCGCGGCGCTCTCCTCCAGCGCGTCGCAGCCCTCCTCCGGCACCGTGATGAAGTGCCACGGCGCGGGGCCCTTCCAGAACCACATCTCGCCGCTGAACTCGAAATTCATGGGCTCAGGGTAGGGGCGGCGGTGTTTGATCAGGGGTGTGTCGATCGTGTTGAGCAAGCCCGGAGTCGATGGGTTCAGTGAAGTCGTGCGGGCGCTGCGGGAGTGGCAGCACGACGGGGCACCGGTGCAGCTGCACCCGGGGGACCTCGGCTGGAACTGGCGGTTCGGCGCAGAGGCGACGGTCGCGGCCGTCCGGACCTGGAGCCGCGACGGACAGGTCCTGGCCGTCGGGCTGATGGACAGTCCCGAGCTGATACGCCTGGCGATCGCGCCCGAAGCCCAGCGCGACGAGGAGCTGGCCCAGCAGCTGGTCGCCGACGTGAGCCAGCCAGAGCGCGGCGTCCTGCCGCAGGGGGACGTGGACGTCGAAGCGCGGTGTGGCGCGCTGTTCCGTGAGCTGCTCCTCGATGCAGGCTGGGTCGCCGGCGAGCCCTGGACACCGCTCCGGCGCGACCTCTCGCAGCCGGTGGAGGACTGCGGCCTGCGGATCGAGGTGACCGGTCCGGAGCAGGCCCACGCGCGGGCCGCCGTCCAGCGCGCGGCGTTCGAGCGGTCGACGTTCACGGAGGAGCGCTGGCAGACGATGGCCGCCGGGTCGCTGTACGCCGACGCCCGGTGCCTGGTCGCGTACGACGGCGAGGACACCGCGGTGGCGGCGGTGACGGTCTGGTCGGCCGGTCCGGGCAGGCCGGGGTTGCTCGAGCCGATGGGCGTGCACCCCGACCATCGCGGACACGGCTACGGCACGGCGATCACCGTCGCCGCAGCAGCCGCGCTGCGGGAGCTGGGCTCGTCGAGCGCGACCGTCTGCACCCCGAGCGCCAATGTCGGTGCTGTCGCCACCTACACGTCGGCCGGCTTCCAGCAGCTCCCGGACGTGCCGGACCTGCACCGGAGCGCCTAGCGCCCTGGTGAACCGACTTCGGCAAAACGCCGCAAACGCCTGACCTGCTGCGTCATCATCGCCGGGTGACGCTCTGGGGGGACACCGCGGCATACACCGTTGCGCCCGGAGCCCCCCGTCCCGCCGTCGACACGGCACACCGCGGTGCGCTCCTGGCGCTGGTCGAGCGTCTGGAGATGGTCAGCCTCGAGATCCCCGGTCGCGGCCCGTGGCCACCCGAGGTCGCCGAAGCCGTCAAGGCAATGCTCCCGCGGCGGCGACGGCTCTCGCCGCGACGTCGGGCACCTGTCTGCACCGACCTCGTCCCCGCGGACAGCCGCGAGCTCGCCCTGGCCGTGGCCGTGGCCCCCTACGCCGACTACGTCGTCGGGATCACCCACGACGGGACGGTCGCCTACGACACCGTGGACCAGGGCACGGACCCGCGGTTCGAGCTGACCGCGACCGAGCTGCAGGCGGCCCAGGACTACATGACCGCCCAGGGCGTCAGCCCGGACCTGCTCGTCCCCGACACCCGCCGGGACACCCACGGCTGACCGACGCCGCCGACGTTGCCCCGGCGCCGGATGGTCAGCTCCCCCAGGCGTCAGCCCGGGTCAGGCAGAACGGGTGGCCGGCCGGGTCCAGCAGCACCCGCCAGCGGCCCTCCCCAGGCTGCGCCTCCGGCCGCGTCGCGCCGAGGTCGAGGCACGCCTGCTCGGCGGCATCGAGGTCGTCCACGGCAAGGTCGAGGTGGAACTGCTTGGTGCCGTGGGGGTTCGGCCACACCGGCGCCTCGTAGCCCTCCACCCGCCCGAACCCGAGCGCGTGCTCCGGCCCGGTGAGCATGGCGTAGTTGTCGTCACCGTAGGCCTGCTGCCAGCCGAGCAGCGCGCTCCAGAACGCGGCGCTCGGACCGGGGTCACCGCAGTCGAGGGTGACCATCTTCAGGGTGGCGACAGGCGGCGGCGTGGCCATGGGCGACTTCTCCTCGCGGTAGGGACCAGGTGTCCGCCCACGCTCCTACGATCCGGCGTATGGGCGATTGGACAAACGCGACACCGACGTCGACGACGGCCGGGATCCTGCGCCCGGAGCAGCTCGCGCAGCGCACGGCCCTGGAGCGGTATGCCGCGGGGCCGGGTCTGCAGCGCTGGGTCGAGAACTACTGGGTGCTGCGGTGGGACCTGCCATCGGGGACGACCCATGCGAGCCAGGTGCTGCCGCACCCGGCGTGCACGCTCAGCGTCGAGTGGGGCAACCCCCGGCCCGAGGCACAGGGACAGCCAGTCGTGCTCACCGGTGTGGTGACCCGCCGTTTCGACGTCGCCCTCACCGGGCGGGCATGGGTCTTCGGCGTGAAGCTCCGGCCCGGTGGCCTGGCCTCGCTCACCGGCCAGTCCGCCCGCCCCTGGCGCGACGCGGTGCTCCCGGCCCGGGCGGCCGTGCCCGACAGCGTCGTCAGCCGGCTGGAGCAGGCCGGACCGGACCTGGCCGGGGAGGAGTGCGTCGCCCTGGTCGAGGACGCGCTGGCCTCCCTGGTCGCGCCGGACCGCCCGGTGGATGACCGCTACGACCGGCTGCTGACCGTGCTCGACGACATGCTCACCGACCGCAGCATCGTGCAGGTGGCCCAGCTCGAGGACCGGCACGCCATCTCCTCGCGAGGGCTCCAGCGGCTGTTCCACCACTACGTCGGGGTCGGGCCGAAGTGGGTCCTGGCCCGCTACCGCCTGCACGACGCGGTCAGTGCTCTCGACGGCGGCTGGACCGGTTCGCTCACGGACCTGGCCCACGCCCACGGGTGGTACGACCAGGCGCACTTCATCCGTGACTTCACCGCGCTGGTGGGCGTCGCGCCCAGCCAGTACCGCAGCCGGCGGGCCTAGCGCTGGAGGCGCTTGCGGCGGGCCGCCTCCACCCTGGCCGCCCGCTCCCGCCGCAGCCGCGAGCGTGGGTCGTCCCGGTCATCCAGCTGCGCCGGGCCGAACACCGACAGCCCGATGACCTTGATGCGGTAGAGCAGCCGGTAGCCCCAGGACAGCCCCTCGTGGTCGGCACTCGTGTTCACGGTGCCCACTTCCCTTGCTTCTCGTGTCCACCCCGACACCTCGACGGTACGCCCGTCTCGCCGCCTCAGGTCCGAACGCGGCTACGCGCTGCGCTGCCCGCGGGCGAGCACGACCAGCGCCACCGCGCAGCCGGCCGCAGCCAGGACGAGCGCGGCGGGGAGCGCCTCCACGGCTCCGTAGCGTCCCCCCGAGGCCACCAGCACCAGCAGCGCCACACCCACCGCCGTCCCGAGCTGGGCTCCGGTGTTGAGCACGCCGGTCGCCGTGGACACGTGCTCCTCGTTCACCGCGGTGCCCAGGTCGTTGCATCCCACCGATGACAACCCGAGGCCCAGGCCCAGCAGCCCGAGCCCCAACCCGGTCAGCACCAGCGTGCCCAGCGACACGGCGACCACGACGTTGCCCGCCGCGAGCAGGGCGGTGCCCACGAGGATCGAGGTGCGCGGCGACCAGCGCCGGGTCACGGACGCAGCCAAGGCGGATCCGGGGACGACGGCCACGCTCAGGGCCAGCAGCACGAGCCCCGCACGGAAGGCGCTCAGCCCCTGCGCCCGCTGGAGGTGGATCGCCAGCAGCACCGCCGTCGAGCTGGTGGCCGCCGTGTTGACGAACGAGCCAAGTGCCCCTGCCGCAAGCCGTGGGTGACGCAGCACGGCCGGGGGGATCGCCGGATCGGCAGCCCTGCGCAGCCACCAGCGCAGGACCCCACCCACCGCCAGCGCACCGACCAGGCACAGCACCGCCGGCACCCGCGACTCCGGGTCCTGGAGCAAGGCCGCGCCGACGACGACAGCCATCACGGCCACGGTCAGGAGCGCAGCGCCGGGCAGGTCGAGCCCCACGGCGCGGTCGCGCTGTGGTCGTGCGCGAACCCGGAGCAGCGCGCCCGCGCCCAGAGCCAGCGCAATGGGGACGTTGATCCAGAACACTGCCCGCCACCCGATGGTGTCTGTCAGGGCACCGCCGACGAAGAGCCCGCAGGCCCCGGCGGTCGCCCCGGCGGCGCTCCACAGCGCCAGGGCGCGACGCCGGGCCGTGGTCTCACCGGCGGTGGCCAGCAGCAAGGTCAGCGCCGCCGGCACGGTCATCGCTGAGGCCACCCCCTGCAGCCCGCGCGCGGCCACCAGCTGCCAGCCGCTGTGGGCCAGCGCGCCGAGCCCCCCGGCCACCGCGAACGCAGCGAGGCCGGCCAGCAAGAGGCGCAGATGACCGTACCGATGCCCCAGCCGGGCCCCCAGGACCAGCAACCCTCCGAAGAACATCGCGTAGGCCGTCGCAAGCGGACCGGCCAGCGCGGGACCGGCATGCACGCCGGCCAGCATCGCCGGGATCGCGACCACCGCGCTGGTGACGCCGAGCACGTCGACGAACTGCACCAGGCACAGCACCACGACGGCCACGGGCATGCGGCAACGCTAGACGCGGCCGCCGACAGCCGCCCGACGAGCGGGACCACGACCCGCCGCGGCTCGGCCGGTGATCGCTGGCTCGTGTCGAAACCGGCCCTCCTCGCGCGACGTACTGGTGAGGCGCGCGCACGACCGGCGGCGCCACGCGATACCGGGGAGGATCAGGACATGACCACACACGAGGGCGCGGCACCGCGCGCCGGGTACGCCGACGTCAACGGCCTGCACCTGTACTACGAGCTGCACGGCGAGGGCAGCCCGCTGGTCCTGCTGCACGGCGGGATGCTGACGATCGACCTCAACTTCGCCGGGCTCATCCCCACGCTGGCGCAGCGGCACTTCGTCATCGGGGTGGAGATGCAGGGCCACGGCCGCACTGCCGACATCGACCGCGAGATCACCCCGGCCGCCCTCGCCGGGGACGTCGTCGCCCTGCTGGACCATCTCGGCATCGACCGCGCCCACGCCCTCGGGCACAGCCTCGGCGGCGCGGTCACGCTGGAGCTCGCGGTCAGCCACCCCGACCGGGTGCGTTCGGTCGTGCCGGTCTCGGCGAGCGTGCGCCCCGACGGCATGCACGAGGACCTCACCGACCCGGCCAAGCAGGCCACCTCGACCCGGATGCCGACCCAGCAGGACTTCATCGAGTTCCGCGACGCCTACCTGCGGCTGTCCCCGCACCCGGAGCACTTCGACGCCTTCCTCGCGTCGCTGTCCCGGTCGGCGGCGGACCTGAAGGGCTGGTCGGACGAACAGCTCGCCGGCATCACCGCGCCGACGCTGATCGTGCAGGGCGACCATGACTTCGTCACCATCGAGCACGCCGCGCTCATGCAGCACCTCATCCCCGGCGCGCACCTGGCCGTCCTGCCCGACACCACCCACATGACGGTGACGCGTCGCGCCGACCTGCTGCTGCCGATCCTCGCCGCCTTCCTCGACTGAGCCCGCGAGGCTGCCGGCACGCGACGATCGTCGCGTGCGGTATGCCGCGCGCTCACCTGCGTGGCACACCACCCGCCTGCGCCGGCGACGTGGAAGGCTGGGGACAGTGAGCCCAGAGCACCCCGAACGACCCCCGCGTCCTGCGTCGAGCCCGGTCGAGCTCGTGCCGGCCACCCGCTCCGACCGGGCGGTGCTGGAGAACCTCGGCCAGCTGTTCCGCCACGACCTGTCGGAGTCCTACGGCCTGCTGCCGAACGCCGACGGCACGTTCAACAACCGGCCGCTCGACAAGTTCCGCACGGGCGCGGACCCGGAGCACCGCGCCTGGCTGATCACCGCGGCCGGAGGGCTCGGCGGCTACGTGATGACCCGGCCCCTCGAGCCGGGGGTCATGATGATCGACGGCTTCTTCGTGGTCCGCGCCCTGCGCCGGACGGGGGTGGGCAGGGAGGCGGCGCGGCAGGTGATCGCGATGTTCCCCGGCCGGTGGGCGATCGGCTTCCAGGCCTACAACCCCGGCGCCCAGCGGTTCTGGTCCCTGGTGGCCACCGATGCGGTCGGCGACGCGTGGTCCACCCACGACGACCCGCCGGTCGAGGGACGCCCGCCGGACAGCTGGGTCACCTTCAGCACCTGAGGGACGGTGTCAGCGCGACGATCGTCGCGGCCGTTTCGGCCGCTTTTCGCGTCGAAACCGTCGAGATGATCGTCGCGTGGGCCGGTATGCCGGTGCCTCGCCTCCGCGGGACCCGCAGCGGCTCTCACAGGTGCGGCGCCCATCATGGGGCGATGCCCCGCATGTCCCGCACCCTGACGGCCCTGCCCCGGCACGGCCTGCCTCGGCACGTCCTGCTGCACCACCTCCCCGGCTTCGTCACCCCCGGGCCGCAGCACGCCATCGGCATCCCCTTGGCGTTCGGTGCCCTGGTGACCTTCTTCGGCGTCGTGCTCGGGCTGATGATGCTGACCGGGCACCTGCGCCACCAGCGCCGCAACAAGGACTGACCCCCGACCCGACCCGGCGAGTCCCCCGGCTGTCGACGTCGTCGCGCGGTTGACTGCTCCCGGGATCCGCGAGTGGTCGGAGGGGGCGACGATGAACGACAACGGTGCCGCGTTCGGATGGGGGACGCTCGCGCTCATCAACGCGGGGCTGGCCCAGACGAAGGGTCGCAGTGGCGTGGCGTGGTTCCTGGTCTCGCTCCTTCTCGGCCCCTTGGCGACGCTGGCCATCGTGATGATGTCGCCGCCACCTCCGCCCCGGCCTGCCGGGCCGCCCGCCACCACTCCCGGCCCACCCCCGGCAGCCACGCCCGGGCCACAGGACTGAACGACGTAGCGCAGCTCCGCGCTGGCCTCGCCGACGGCGGCGGGATCGCGCAAGGATGGGGTGCACCCCTCGGGAAGGAGCACCCATGCCGGAGTTCGTCGGCGCCGTCGACCAGGGCACGACCAGCACGCGGTTCATGATCTTCGACCACGCGGGGCGCGAGGTGGGCAAGCACCAGCTCGAGCACGAGCAGGTCCTGCCGCGGGCCGGCTGGGTTGAGCACAACCCGCTGGAGATCTGGGAGCGCACGCAGACCGTCATCGGCACCGCGATGTCCCGGCACAACCTCTCCGCCACGGACCTGGCCGCGCTCGGCATCACCAACCAGCGCGAGACCACGGTGGTGTGGGACCGGCGGACCGGCCGGCCCTACTACAACGCGATCGTCTGGCAGGACACCCGCACCGACCGGATCGCCTCGGCGCTGGACCGGGACGGCCGCGGCGACGTCATCCGGCGCAAGGCCGGCCTGCCGCCGGCGACGTACTTCTCCGCCGGCAAGATCCAGTGGGTGCTGGAGAACGTCGACGGCGTGCGCGCGGCCGCCGAGCGCGGTGACGCGTTCTTCGGCAACACCGACACCTGGCTGCTGTGGAACCTCACCGGCGGCACGCACGGCGGGGTCCACGTCACCGACGTCACCAACGCCAGCCGCACCATGCTCATGAACCTCGAGACGCTGGACTGGGACGAGGAGCTGCTGTCCTTCTTCGACATCCCCCGCTCGATGCTGCCGGAGATCCGCCCCTCCTCCGACCCCGACCTCTACGGCCGGACCTCCGGGCGGAGTGCGATCCCGGAGGGCATCGCCCTCGCCGGCATCCTCGGCGACCAGCAGGCCGCCACGGTCGGCCAGGTCTGCTTCGCCCCCGGCGAGGCCAAGAACACCTACGGCACCGGCAACTTCATGCTGCTCAACACCGGCACCGAGATCGTGCGCTCGAAGTCCGGCCTGCTGACCACGGTGGCCTACCGGCTCGGCAAGGACCGCCCGGTCTACGCCCTCGAGGGCAGCATCGCGGTGACCGGGTCAGCGGTGCAGTGGCTGCGCGACCAGCTCGGCATCATCAGCGGCGCCGCCGAGGTCGAGCAGCTCGCCGCGCAGGTGCAGGACAGCGGCGGGATGTACTTCGTGCCCGCCTTCTCCGGCCTGTTCGCCCCGCACTGGCGCTCGGACGCCCGCGGCGCGATCGTCGGGCTGTCCCGCTACAACACCAACGCCCACCTGGCCCGGGCCACGCTGGAGTCGATCTGCTACCAGTCCCTCGACGTGGTCAAGGCGATGGAGAAGGACTCCGGGGTCCGCCTGGACGTGCTGAAGGTCGACGGCGGCGTCACCGCCAACACGCTCTGCATGCAGATGCAGGCCGACATCCTCGGCGTGCCGGTCTCCAAGCCCGTCGTCGCCGAGACCACCGCGCTCGGCGCCGCCTACGCCGCCGGGCTGGCCACCGGTTTCTGGTCGACCACCGACGAGCTGCGCGAGAACTGGCAGGAGGACCGCAGCTGGGAGCCGCAGTGGTCCGACGACCAGCGCGCCGAGGGCTACGCCGGCTGGACCAAGGCCATCGGCCGCACCCTGGACTGGGTGGACGTCGACTGAAACGACCGCGGATACAGGCGAAGGAGGCCGTCCCAGGGACGGCCTCCTTCGCTGGTATGCCGGGTGGCTCAGAGCGTGGCCATCTGCCGGACCTGGGTGAGCCGGATCGAGTTGCCGGCCGGGTCGCGGAAGCCGCAGTCGATGCCGTAGGGGCGCTCCTCGGGCTTCTCGGTGAACTCCACGCCGCGGCTGCTGAGCTCCTCGTAGGAGGCCTGGCAGTCCTCGGTGGTGAGGAACAGCGTGCCGGCGAAGCCCTTGCCCATGAGGTTGGCGATCTCGCCCTGGGTGCCGGCGTCGATCATCGGCGGCCCGGGGATCGCCATGAGCACGACGGCGATGTCCGGCTGGCCGACGGGGCCGACGGTGAGCCAGCGGAAGTTGCCCATCTCCGGGACGGTGACGTCCTCACGGACCTCGAAGCCGATCTTGCGGGTCCAGAAGTCGAGCGCCGCGTCCTGGTCGTGGACCCACAGCTGGCAGGTGCTGAGCTTGATCATGATGTCTCCCCGGTGGTGGATGTCGTTGTCCTGACTGGATGCTCACGACGCTAGGTCCGCGGTCGGCGCCGCGTCTTCTCCAAACGTGCTGCGTTGCGGACGGGTGTAGGCGCGCATCACGCAGGTCGGCACCCGGGCGTAGACCATCGGGTCGGGGTAGCGCCGGCGGTAGGCGGTGGGCGACTCCCCGAAGGTGCGGGTGAAGCTCGACGTGAAGGACCCGACGCTCTCCAGCCCGACCAGCATGCAGATGTCGGCGACCGACCGGTCGGTGCTGCGCAGCATCGCGGCGGCGCGTTCGAGCCGGCGGGTCAGCAGGTACTGGTGGGGAGACTCCCCGAACGCCCGGCGGAACTCGCGGCTGAAGTGCGCCCGGGACAGCCCGGCGGCGCGGGCCATGTCGTCGACCGTGATCGGCTCGACGTAGCGCGCGTCGGCGAGGTCCTTGGCCTTGGTCAGGTGCCGGACCGGCGGGACAGCCACCATGACCAGCAAGTATGCCGTGCCGGTCGCCCTCCGTCGCCGGCTTCGCCTCCAAGGCCGGCGCGCCGACGATGTTCATCCCGCGGGGAGGGTGCGGCCGGGCGAGGCCACGGACGAGGGTGCTGGGGTCCCCATCCGGAGACGGTCCCCACCCGGGGACGGCCAGAGGAGGTTCTCGTGCCGCGATACATGTACATCGCCCAGTACCAGCCCGAGGGTGCCAGGGGGGTGGCGTCTGCCGGCGGCGTGGCCAGGCGGACGGCCATCGAGAAGTCGTGCGCCGACGTGGGCGGGCGCCTGGTGTCCTTCGACTTCGCCTTCGGCGAGGACGACGTCTACGCGATCACCGAGCTGCCGGACCACAAGACGGCCGCGGCGCTCGCGCTGGCCATCAACGGCGCGGGCACCACGAAGGTGCGCACCGTCGTCCTGCTCACCCCCGAGGAGGTCGACGACGCCTCGCACCTCTCGGTGACGTACGTGCCGCCGGGACGCTGACCCGACCCACGCCAGGCCCCCGGTGCTCCCGGGGGCCTGGCGCCGCGCTACTGGGGGCCCGGCGCCGTCATGCGGGTGCCGGTGCGACGCAGCGGGAGCGCGATGTCGATGTCCTGGACCGGGGTGCCGAGCGAGGCGTGCCACTGGACCACGCGCCACTGCCCGTCGGTCTCGAGCCGCACGACCCCGGTGAACCGCCCGATCACCCACGCGTCGCCGCCGGCGCCGAGTATGGGTCTGTCGTCGAACCAGCAGACGTCGCCCTGTCGGTGCACCTGCAGCTCGACGCTCTCGCGCACGTCGAGACCGAGCCCGTCGGCGAAGCGCGTCGCGAACCCGGCGCAGGCCTCCTTGTAGCCGTTCCAGATGATCGCGTCGTTGACCCCGATCACGGTGGACAGGTCCTCCGACAGCAGCTCGCCCATCCGGTCGGCATCGCCACCGCGCATGGCGGCATAGACGTCGTGCACCAGCCGGGTGACCTCCGGAACCTCCATGACCCGCTCCCCCTGACGCTCGTGCCCGTACCCGCAGCAGGCCCAGGCAGACCTGCACGGTAGTCCCGGGGCGCTCACGCGGTCAGGCGGTTGCAGCCAGTCACAGGTTCGGCACAGGCCTGGGCGTCCGTGCCCCCGGTGGTGAGGGGCACGGCATACGTCCCGGACAGGGGTCAGCCGGCCGGCTTGGCGTAGGTGGACATGCCGGTGTCGTAGAGGATGCAGGGCTCCTCCCCGACCACCCAGGCGTCGTGGCCCGGCTCCATGAGGAAGGCGTCGCCGGGACCAATGGTCATCTCCGTGCCGTCATCCGCGCGGACGGTCATCTGGCCCGAGATGCACACGCCGGTGTGGCGGACCTGGCAGGAACCGGTCCCGGCGATCGGCCGGACATCCTCCGACCACTTCCACCCGGGTTCGAACGTGCCCTTTCCTATGGTGAAGTCGCCGAACGAGATGACGTCCAGGGCACCGTGCGCGCGGAACTTGCGCGTCTCGTCGGGTGAGTCGAAATGAGTCTTCTCGAGCGTGGCCATGGTGGCTCCTCCTCGCTCGGACGGGATGCGGACAGTGCCGTCCTACACCCGGACCGGAACGACCGGAACCGCTGTGCCGCGTAGGTTTCCGCTCACCACACGGGCTCGGCGGCGGCGTAGCCCCCCACCCGGTGCGGCCAGGCCAGCGGCCTGCCGTCGAGAGCCCCCGCAGGGGCGATGACGTCCAGCCGTCCGTCCGGCGACTCCACCGGGCGCAGCCACGCGTCCACCTCCTCGACGTCGGTCGGCAGCTGACCGGACGCCTCCGGGCGGGGCTGGCCGAGCAGCCACCGGGCGGTGCGGGCGAGGGCGAGCTCGCGGACCTGGGTGCCGCCCTCCCGGGACTGGGCGGTGAGCGCCTCGAGCACGGCAGCGACCGCGAGGTAGCCGGTCCCGTGGTCGAGCAGCTGGCACGGCATCGCGCCCGGCCGGTCCTCGTCACCCTCGACCACGGCGATCCCCGAGGCGGCCTGGACGATGGAGTCGAAGCCGCGCCAGGCGCCCCACGGGCCGGTCGGACCCCACGCCGACAGGGCCACGACGGCCAGCCCGGGGTGGCGCTCCGCGAGGTCGGCGGGGGTCAGGCCGAAGGCGTGGAGCGCGCCGGGGCGGTAGCCGTGCACGAGCACGTCGGCCTCGTCGAGCAGGGTGTGCAGTCGGGCGAGCCCCTCGCGGGTGCGGGCGTCGAGGACGGCGCTGCGCTTGCCGAGCACGGTGTCCCACGTGCCGTCCGGCTCGGGGCGGTGCGGCGGGTCGAGCCGCAGCACGTTCGCGCCCAGCGCGCCCAGGTAGCGGGTGCAGACCGGGCCGGCGATGACCCGCGTCAGGTCGAGCACCCGCAGCCCGTCGGCGGGGCGGTCGCCGGCGGTGCGGGTGCGGGTGCGCGGCTCGGCTCCCGGGATGCTGGTGCGCTCCACGAGGCGGCGGCCGGCCACGGCGCGGCCCTGCGGGTGCCCGTGCCACTCCTGCTCGCTGCGCACGGCGGCGGCGATGCCGCCGGCCCCGACGATGGTCGCCTCGGCCTGCTCTCCCGGCAGCTCCCGTATCGCGCGAGCCACCGACTCGGGCTCGTCTCCGGCTCCCAGCGCGCGCACCAGGGCGTCCCGGTGCCAGGGGTAGTTGGCGTGGGTGCGCAGCCAGCCGTCGGCGGTGGGCCAGAACCGCGACAGCGGGGCGAACGTCGCCGACACGGCGGGCACCCCGCCCACGCGGACGTAGCGTTCGCTGCGGACCGCGGCGGCGACGTGGCCGGCATCGAGGGTGACGGTGAGCGGTGCGCGGCCGCCACGCTCCTGCTGGAAGGAGGCCGCCGCGAGCAGCGCCGTGCTGACGGTCGCGAGGGCGGCCTCGCGGACCGGCAGGTGTGACGGCAACAGCTCGGGGCGGTCGGCGACGCGCACGCCGACCGCCGGAAACGCTGAGGGCACAACGGATCCGCTGTGCACGGCATCCCACAGCTCACGGGTCATCGCACGGCGCAGGTCGGTCACGGCTCGATCATGGACCACTCCGGCGCCGGTCACGAAACGGGACCTTCGGACCGGCGGCCGGGGCCGGGCTTCCGCTGTGCTGGCAGCGGAGGTGGGTCCCATGTCCCGTGCTGTGTCACCGGCCCGACGGCGGGTCGTCCTGGTCGCGGTCGCGGTGGTCACCGCCTTCGCCCTGAGCTCTTGCGCCGCCCAGGCCGACCCGGCAGCGCAGGCTCCCGGACCGGACGCTGCCGGCTTCTGGCTCGGCGTGTGGCAGGGGATCATCGTGCCGGTGGCCTGGGTGGTGTCGCTGTTCAACCAGAAGGTGGGGATCTACGAGGTCCACAACAACGGCGGCTGGTACGACTTCGGCTTCGTCATCGGCATCGGGCTCGGCGCCGGCATCGGCCGCGGGCTGGGGTGGGCCGGCGGCAAGCGACGGTCCTCCTGAGCGCCGACCGCTGAGGCGACACCGCAGCCGGTGACGCCTCAGCCGGCAGCACCTCAGCTGGTGACGTCCTTGCCCGCGAACCGGGCCCAGGCCGCGAGCCAGAACACCACGGCATACCCCAGTGCGAGGGTCAGGCCGCGCAGCGGGCCGTCCCAGGAGATCGGGTCGCGCAGCAGGTCGCCGAAGGACATCCACCAGTGGGTGATCAGCCACGGGTGCAGCCACCCCAGCTGCGGGATCGAGTCGGCGATGAAGCTCGCCACGTTGATCACCACGATCGCGATGGTCGCGCCGATCGGCTGCTCGGTCAGGGTCGACACGAACAGCCCGACGGCGCCCAGCGCGGCGAAGCCTGCGGCGAGGTAGAGCGAGGCGAGCACCACCCGCCACAGCGCGTCACCGAAGCCGATCTGCGTGCCCGACAGCAGCGTCATCGGACCGCCGCCGAACAGCGCCAGGCCCATGACGCAGCCGACGAAGCTGACCCAGAGCGTGGCGATGACGGTGAAGATGACGATCGCGGCGTACTTCACCGCGAGCAGGCGGGTGCGCTGCACCGGGATGGTCAGCAGGTAGCGCAGCGTGCCGATGTTGGCCTCGCCGGCCACCGCGTCGGCGGAGATCGCCGCGACGGCCAGCGGCAGGAAGAGCCCGAGCTCAATGCTCAGCGAGGCCAGCGCGACGAACAGCCCGTTGCCGGTGATCGCCGAGAGGAAGTCCGGGCCGCGGCCGTCGTTGCGCGGCGTGGAGACCTTGACCGCGACGGCCAGCAGGATCGGCACCGAGGCGAGGACGGCCATGCCGGCCAGGTTGCGCCGGCGGCCGAAGATGAGCCGCAGCTCGGACCCCAGGAAGCGCAACGACGCCCGCCGGTGCGGCCGGACGACCGACGCACCCCCGATGGCCGACTCAACCACTGACATCGAAGCCCTCCCCCGTGAGCGAGACGAACAGGTCCTCGAGGCTGGGCGCCTCGGTGGTGAAGCCGCACACCGGCACCCCGGCGCGCACCAGCTCGGCGACGACGTCCTCGGGCCGGACGGTGCCGATGAGCCCGCGGGCGTGGCCGTGGTCGACGGCGACCTCGGCCAGCCCCAGCCGGCGCAGCACGGCGGCGGCGTCCTCGGGCCGGTCGGTGTCGACCCGGGCCCGCGGCTGGGCGCCGGCCCGGACCTCCCCGACCGGGCCCTGGGCCACCAGCCGGCCGACGTGCATCACCCCGATGTGGCTGCACATCTGCTCGACCTCGGAGAGCAGGTGGCTGGACACCAGCACGGTGGCGCCCTCCTCGGCCAGTGAGGCCACCAGCGACCGGACCTCGCGGGTCCCTTGCGGGTCCAGGCCGTTGGTGGGCTCGTCGAGCACGAGCAGCTCGCGCGGGGCGAGCAGCGCCCCGGCGATGGCCAGCCGCTGGCGCATGCCCAGCGAGTAGGCGCGGTAGCGCTTGCCGGCCGCGGGGAGCAGGCCCACCCGGTCGAGTGCCGCGTCGATGCGGGCGGTGGCGGTGGCCGGGTCGGCGCAGCGGTCGGCGGCGTCGAGGCGGGCCAGGTTGGCCCGGCCGCTGAGGTAGGGGTGGAACGCCGGCCCCTCCACGAGCGAGCCGACCCGCGGGAGCACGTCAGCGGCCCGGGCCGGCATGGGCAGGCCGAGCACCTCGTGGCTGCCTGCGGTGGGCTGGATCAGCCCGAGCAGCATGCGGATCGTCGTGGTCTTGCCCGAGCCGTTCGGCCCGAGGAAGCCGTAGACCGCGCCGCGGGGCACGAGCAGGTCGATCTCGTTGACGGCGACCTGGTGGTGGAACCGCTTGGTCAGGCCGGACGTGCGGACGGCGGCGTCGAGGCCCGGGGCGTCACCGCCCCGGGCCTCGGCACCTGCCGCGCGCGACGCGACGGCGAGGTCACTCACTTCGCCGCCAACGCGGCATACAGCGCCTGCGGGGTCACCGCGCCGGCCGCGACCCGGCCGTCGTCGGTGAGGACCACCGAGAAGAGCTTGCCGGCGAGCAGCCGGCCCGAGCCCCAGGAACCGGAGACCTTCGGCAGCGCCTTGAGCAGGGCACCGAGCTGGCCCTGGTCGAGCTTGGCGGTGCTGCCGGCCGGGGTCTGGGCCACGACGACGGTGGCCCAGCCGGTGCCGACGACCTTGGGCCGGTTGGCCGGGGTGGCCTTTGTGGTGGCGTCGGGGTTGGGCTGAGCCATCCCCATCTTCTGCGCGGCCGAGGCGGTGGCGTCGGTGACCTTGGCCCCCGGCGGCGGGTTGAACGCGAACTGCGCCGCGTCCGGACGGGAGAAGTCGACCGCGGTGAAGCCGACCTCGAAGGCCGGTTCGGCCGCGCCCTTGGCGAAGACCTGCACCCGCAGCGGGACGTGCTTGACGCCGTCGACCGCGATGCGCACCTGTGAGATGAGCGAGCGGGAGTCCTTCGGCGCCAGCAGCAGCTCGTAGGCCGAGCGCCCGGCGACGGTGGCAGTGCCGCTGGTGGTGACCCTGGTGGTCGGGTCGAGCGCCGCGAGCGCCTTGTCGGCCGCCTCCTGCGGGGTCTTCGGGATGTCCGTGGCGTCGGGCGCCTTGTGCGCCGACGCGTCCTTGGACAGCGTCCGGTGGGTCGCGGTGTTGTCGCGACTGGACCAGGTCCACAGGTCGGTGCCGTTGAGGATGACGTCGGACTCGCCGAGCTCACCGAGCAGTGCCAGCCGGGCCTTGTCCGGGCCGGCGTACCAGACCCGCAGGGTGTGGGTGCCCGAGACCATCGAGGCGAGGTCGGAGCTGCCCTGACCGCCGGCGCCGGGCAGGGCAGGAATGCCGAGGTCGGAGCGCTGCACGACGGTGCCTGAGAGGCCGTCGAGCCTGGCCTGCTGCACGTCGACGAGCAGCTGGGCGGCGGTGCGGGGCTGCAGGCCGGCGTCGGCGTTGGCGGAGATGGTGCTGACCAGTGCGCCGCCACCGACGAACGTCACGGCGGCGACCCCGGGCACGGCCCAGCGCAACGCGGGCCTCTGGCTGAAGATGCTCATGAGCACATCGTGGCCGGGGCGCGCTGTGAGGCACCTGAGAAGTCACCACGGACCTGCCTCGCCGGCGTGGCTGCTCGTGACAGGCTGGGGCCGTGCGGCTGCTCGTGGTGGAGGACGAGGTGCGGCTGGCGACGGCACTGCGGCGTGGCCTGACCGCCGAGGGCTTCGTCGTGCACGTCGAGCACGACGGCCTGCTCGGCCTCGAGGCCGCCAGGCACGGCGACTACGACGCCGTCCTCCTCGACATCATGCTCCCGGGCATGTCGGGCTACACCGTGGTGAAGACCCTTCGCGCAGAGGACAACTGGGTCCCGGTGCTGATGCTGACGGCCAAGGACGGGGAGTACGACGAGGCGGACGCCCTCGACTACGGGGCCGACGACTACCTCACCAAGCCGTTCTCCTACGTCGTGCTGCTGGCACGGCTGCGCGCCCTGCTGCGCCGCGACGTGCGCGCCCGGCCCTCGGTGCTGTCGGTCGGTGCCCTGCGCCTGGACCCGGCCACCCGCGACGTGAGCGTGGCCGAGGAGCCGGTGCAGCTCACCCCGCGCGAGTTCGCGCTGCTGGAGTACCTCATGCGCCACGCCGACCGCGTGGTCAGCAAGACCGAGTTGCTCGACCACGTCTGGGACACCGGCGACCTGACCGACCCGAACGTGGTCGAGGTCTACATCGGCTACCTGCGGCGCAAGATCGGCCGCGAGCACCTCACCACCGTGCGGGGTGCGGGATACCGGCTGGCCTCATGAGGACCCGGGCGTCGGGCCTGCGCCGGCTGAGCCTGCGGGCCCGGCTGCTGCTCATCGGCGTCGCTGGCGTCGCCGTCGCCCTCGCCCTCGGCAGCGCCGCGCTCTACGGCGTGCTCGTCGTCACGGTCAACCACACCATCGACGCCGAGGCGCGGGCGAGCGCCGCCGACGTGGTCGCGCTCGTCGACAGCGGCCGGCTCTCCAGCCCGATCCCGGTCGCCGGCGCCCAGGTGGTGCAGGTGGTCGACGGGTCCGGCCGGGTGGTCAGCGCCTCGGTCAACGCCGACCGGCTCACCCCGCTGCTGCGGCCGGCCGAGCTGCGGCAGGCGCTGGCGGGGCAGACCACCGAGGTGCCGGGCGCCCGCGCCGGGGTCAACGGCCCGCTGCGCGCGGTGGCGGTGCGGGCCGGACCGGCCGCCACGCCGGTCTCGGTCGTCGTCGCGCTGCAGGTCGGGGACGTGACCCAGAGCCAGCGGGTGCTGCTGCGGACCCTCGTGCTCACCTACCCCCTGTTGCTGCTCGTGCTGGCCGTGATCGCCTGGCGGGTCATCGGGTCGGCGCTGCGGCCGGTCGAGGAGCTGCGCGCCGGCGCCGAGCGGATCAGCGGCTCCGGCCACGACGAGCGCCTGCCGGTGCCGGCCTCCGCCGACGAGATCCACGCCCTGGCGTTGACGTTGAACACCATGCTCGACCGGCTCGACGCGGCCCGCGAGCGCCAGCGCGGGTTCGTCGCCGACGCCGCGCACGAGCTGCGCAGCCCGCTGGCCTCCATGCGCACCCAGCTCGAGGTCGCCGAGCGCCTCGGCGAGGGCGGTGACCTGCCGGCCGAGCTGCTGGTCGACGTCGCCCGGCTGACCCGGCTCGTGGAGGACCTGCTGCTGCTCGCTCGCGTCGACTCCTCGGTGGCACCGGCGCAGCGGGAGTCCTTCGACGCCGTCGCGCTGCTCACCGAGGTCGCCGACCGGTATGCCGGGTCGCGGGTCCCCGTGTCGGTCACCTCCGATCCCCGGCCGGTGCCGGTCCGCGGCGACCGCGAGGAGCTGCGCCGCGCGCTGACCAACCTCGTCGACAACGCCGTGCGGCACGCCCGGTCGCGGGTGGTCCTCGCGGCGACGGCTCCCGCCGGGGTGGCCGTCCTCACGGTCACCGACGACGGTCCCGGGATCCCCGAAGCGTTGCGCGAGAACGTGTTCGAGCGGTTCACCCGACTCGACGACGCCCGCGACCGCGACGCGGGAGGGACCGGGCTGGGCCTGGCGATCGTCCGCGAGCTGGTTCGCCGCTCCGGCGGCACGGTCTGGCTGCTGGACGCCGACCCGCCGCCCGGCCTGCGCGTCGAGGTGCGGTTGCCGCACGCGCGGTGAGCGGCACGGCATACGCTCCGCGCATGGACGGGGGGACAGCGACGGTTGATGCCACGACAACCTCAGCCAGGACGGGCACGCTGCTGCGCGCCCTGGCGTGGCTGCTGCTGGCGGGTTGGGCGGTGACGCTCGGGCTGACGTTGTGGACCCGGCCGGGCGAGAGCACTCCGCAGCAGCTGCGCGCCGACGTCGCGGCCGGGCGGGTCGACCACTACGAGGTGGTCTACGGGACGCGGACCGGGCATGGGCCCTGGAACGTCTCGACGACCGACTTCAACCTCTCCCCGATCGGGCCAGGGATCGCCTGGTCGCTGCACGACGGCCGGCGCCGCTGGGCGAGCATCACGGGGGTGCCCGTCGACCTCAACTCCTCCCCGCCGCAGGCGCACGCCCCGCTCAACCCGGACGGCACACCGACCGGTGAGCCGCTGACCGACCCGTTGGTGGCGCCGCTGGTCGCCGCGCTGGACCGTGACGGGGCGACGTCGCCGGTGCCACAGCCGGAGCTGCTAGAGCCGCTGGTCGTCGTCGTGGGCCTCACCGGCCTGGTCATGCTGGTGACCGGGCCGCCGCCGCACCGGGGCACGAAGTGGTTCTGGTTCTGGCTCCTGGGAGTCTCGGCGGGCCTGGGCCTCGTGGCCTGGCTGGTGCTGGAGCACCTGTTACCACCACGGTCCAAGGTGACGAGGCGGCAACGCGGGCTCACCGGGTTCGCCCTCAGCTTCGTCGCCGCGAGCCTGGTCAACATCGGGCTGAGCTTCCTGGTCTAACCCCACCGAACGCACGAAATCCGTCGAATCGAGGCCGTGAACGGCCCGATTCGACGGATCTGGTGCGTTCGGTCGAGGTGCGGGAGACCTCAGCCGGCGGTGAGCTCCGCGGCGACCAGCTCGGCGATCTGCGCGGTGTTGAGCGCCGCGCCCTTGCGCAGGTTGTCGCCGCACACGAACAGGTCGATGGTGTTGGGGAAGTCCAGCGCCTGACGCAGACGACCCACCCACGTCGGGTCCGTGCCCACCACGTCGGCCGGGGTCGGCCACTCGCCGGCCTCAGGGTCGTCGAGGACGACCACGCTCGGCGCCTCGATGAGGGCCTGACGGGCGGCGTCGACGGTCAGCGGCTTCTCGAAGACCGCGTGGACCGCGAGCGAGTGGGTCGTCACGACCGGCACGCGCACGCAGGTCGCCGACACCTTCAGGTCGGGGATGCCGAGGATCTTGCGGGACTCGTTGCGGACCTTGAGCTCCTCCGAGCTCCAGCCGCCGTCCTTGAGCGAGCCTGCCCACGGCACGACGTTGAGGGCGAGCGGCGCCGGGAACGGGCTGTCGTCGCCGAGCTTGTCGGCGACCGAGGCGCGCACGTCACCCGTGTGCTGCCCGACCTCCCGGTGGCCGGCCACGACCTCGAGCTCGTCGTAGAGCCGGTCGACCCCGGGCTGCCCGGCGCCGGAGGCCGCCTGGTAGGAGGCGACGACGAGCTCCTTGAGCCCCCAGCCGGCGTGGAGCGCCCCGAGGGCGTCCATCATCGTCAGCGTCGTGCAGTTGGGGTTGCTGATGATGCCCTTGGGCCGGTTGCGGACCTGGGCGGGGTTGACCTCGGGCACGACGAGCGGCACCTCGGGGTCCATCCGGAACGCCCCGGAGTTGTCGACGGCAACCGCGCCGCGCTCGACGGCGACCGGCGCCCACTGGGCCGACACCTCGTCGGGCACGTCGAACATCGCGACGTCGACCCCGTCGAAGACCTCGGCCGTGAGCTCCTGCACGACGACGTCCTCGCCGCGGACCTGCAGCACCTTGCCGGCCGAGCGGGCCGAGGCGACGAGGCGGATCTCGCCCCAGACGTCCTGGCGCTGGGACAGGATCTGCAGCATCACCGAGCCGACGGCGCCGGTGGCGCCGACGACGGCCAGGGTGGGCTTGCGGGTGTTCATCGTCCGGTACCTCCGTAGACCACGGCCTCACCCTCGACGGAGTCGAGGCCGAACGCCGTGTGCACCGCGCGCACGGCGTCGTCGAGCTGGTCGTCGCGGGTGACGACCGAGATGCGGATCTCCGAGGTGGAGATCATCTCGATGTTGACGCCCGCGTCGGCGAGCGCCTGGAAGAACGTGGCGGACACACCCGGGTGGGAGCGCATGCCGGCACCGACGAGCGAGAGCTTGCCGATGTGGTCGTCGTACTGCAGCGACGCGAACCCGACGGACTCCTGCACCGCCTTGAGCGCCTGCACGCCATGCTGGCCGTCGGTCTTGGGCAGCGTGAAGGAGATGTCGGTGAGTCCGGTCTCCACGGCGGAGACGTTCTGCACGATCATGTCGATGTTGACGCCGGCCTTGGCGCACGCCTGGAAGATCTCGGCCGCCTTGCCCGGGTGGTCCGGCACCCCCACGACGGTGATCTTGGCCTCGCTGCGGTCGTGCGCGACGCCGGCGATGATCGGGGCTTCCACGGATACTCCTTCTTCCGGGTCGATGATCCACGTGCCCTCGCGGTAGGAGAACGAGGACCGGACGTGGATCGGCATGCCGAAGCGGCGGGCGTACTCGACGCACCGCAGGTGCAGGATCTTGGCGCCCGACGCGGCCATCTCCAGCATCTCCTCGTTGGAGAGCCGGTCGATCTTGCGGGCGGCGGGGACGATGCGCGGGTCGGCGGTGAACACGCCGTCGACGTCGGTGTAGATCTCGCAGACGTCGGCCTCGAGCGCGGCCGCCAGCGCGACCGCCGTGGTGTCCGAGCCACCGCGGCCCAGGGTGGTGATGTCCTTGCTGTCCTGGCTCACGCCCTGGAAGCCGGCGACGATGGCCACGTGCCCCTCGGCGAGGGCGTCGCGGATCCGGCCGGGCGTCACGTCGATGATCCGCGCCTTGCCGTGCGAGGAGTCGGTGATGACGCCGGCCTGCGAGCCGGTGAACGAGCGGGCCTGGTGGCCGAGGTTGGCGATCGCCATCGCGACCAAGGCCATCGAGATGCGCTCGCCCGCGGTGAGGAGCATGTCCATCTCGCGGCCGGGCGGCAGCGGGCTGACCTCCTCGGCGAGGTCGAGCAGCTCGTCGGTGGTGTCACCCATCGCGGAGACCACGACGCAGACCTCGTTGCCGGCGCGGCGGGTCTCGACGATCCGCCGCGCGACGCGCTTGATGCTCTCGGCATCAGCCAGGGACGAACCGCCATACTTCTGGACGATCAAGCTCAAAAGGAACTCCGGTTGGTCGTGCTGGCGGAGCGGCCAGTTTATCCGTCGCACCCCCGGGGATGGCCGGTGGCCGGATCGCGAGACTCCCCCGGTATGCCGTGTGGGGACCTCCTGCGGTGCGCCTGCCGCCTCAGCGCAGATCCTCCGGCGCCGACGGCAACCGGCCCCAGACTTTGCTCAGGGGTGGAGCGCGTCGAACTCGGCGTCGGCGACGGTCTCCTCGTCGGCGTCGAGCCGCACGTGCCGCAGCACGGTGTGCAGCACCCGCAGAGCGCGGGTCGCGCTGTCGCCCCAGGAGGACAGGTAGCTGAACTGCCACCACCACAGGGCCTCGGTGACCCGCCCCGCCTCGAGGTGCTGCAGGCCGTGGGCCAGGGCCGAGGCGATCTCGCTGAGGTCGTTGCTCAGCGAGCCGGTGGCGACCTCGAGGCTGACCAGGGGGTCGACGAGGTGGGCGTACTCGTCCAGGCCCTCGAACAGGTTGGCCAGCCCCTGCCGCAGCGGGTCGACGTCGGCCTCGGGGCCGGGGTCGGCCTCGAACCGGTCCTCGGGCACGACGTCGGTGATCGCGCCGAGCCGGGCGCCGGCCAGCGAGACCTGCGAGACAGCCAGCAGCAGCACCGGGATGGCGGTCTCCGGGGAGCTGCCGGAGGCGACCTCGGTGACCGCACCGAGGTAGCTGCGGGCGTCCCGGGCGGTCTCCTCGCTGAGAAGGGTGAGCTCGTCAGACATCCAGCAGCCTCCTGCCCTCGAACGCCCGGCCCAGGGTGACCTCGTCGGCGTACTCCAGGTCGCCACCCACCGGCAGGCCCGAGGCGAGCCGGGTGACCCGCAGCCCCATCGGGCGCAGCAGCCGCGCGAGGTAGGTCGCGGTGGCCTCCCCCTCGAGGTTGGGGTCGGTGGCGATGATGATCTCGGTGACCTCGCCGCTGGCGAGGCGCGTCATGAGCTCGCGGATCCGCAGGTCGTCGGGGCCGACGCCCTCGATCGGGCTGATCGCCCCGCCGAGCACGTGGTAGCGGCCACGGAACTCGCGCGTGCGCTCGATCGCCACGACGTCCTTGGGCTCCTCGACCACGCAGATCAGCGCGGCGTCGCGCCGGGGGTCGGAGCAGATGCGGCACTCCTCGGCCTGGGCGACGTTGCCGCAGGTGATGCAGAAGCGGACCTTGGCCTTGACCTCGGTCAGCGCGCTCACCAGCCGGTTGACGTCGGCCGGATCGGCCTGGAGCAGGTGGAAGGCGATGCGCTGCGCGCTCTTGGGACCCACGCCGGGCAGCCGGCCGAGCTCGTCGATCAGGTCCTGGACCACGCCTTCGTACACACCGTGAGCCTATGCCCTCGCCGTCACGCCGGGGGCACGGACACCCGGGCCTGTGCCGCCCGGTGTGCGGCGCGTCGTCAGGACGTGGGGGCGGCCGGGCGCTCGTTGTAGGTGCCGGCGAGCTCCTGGCCGGACAGCGCGTGGATCGCGGCCATGATCTCGTCGGTGACCTCACGCCGGGCCCGTCCCTGCGGGACCCCGGCGTAGCGGTCGGCGAAGGACATCGGCTCGCCGAACTTCACGGTGACCCGCACCGGCCGCGGCAGGCGCGAGCCGACCGGCTGCAGCCGCTGCGTCCCCTCCAGCGCCACCGGCACGACCGGCACCCCGGCGGTCAGCGCCAGCCAGGCCACGCCGGTGCGCCCGCGGTAGAGCCGGCCGTCACGCGAGCGGGTGCCCTCGGGGTAGATGCCGAACGCCTCGCCCTGGCGGAGCACCTCCAGTGCCGCGTCCAGGGAGTCCTGCGCCGCGCGGGTGTCGCCCCGCTCGACGGGGATCATGCCCAGCGCGTTGAACCACACCCGGCTGAGCGCCCCGCGGAGGCCGGTGCCGGTGAAGTACTCCGCCTTGGCCAGGAACACCACGCGCCGCGGCGCCGTCAGCGGGATCACGACGCTGTCGATGAAGGACAGGTGGTTGCTGGCGAGGATGACCGCGCCGCGCTTGGGGACGTTGGCCTTGCCGATGACGCGGGGCCGGTAGATGGCGCGGGCCAACGGCACGAGCACGAACCGGCTCACCGGGTAGAGCATTCGACCTCTTCTCGTCGCGGCACGGCCGACGACACGGACCTGTTGCAGCAGCAGGTTACTGGTCGAACTCCCCGATGACGGTCCCACCGAGCACGCTCTGGATCACCGGCAGGCCGACGCCGCCGATGTCGGCGATGTCCTCGTCGTCGGCGCTGGCCGCACTGTCGTCGGCCGGCTCCACCGCAGAGGTATGCCGGGTGCCCGCCTCGCGTGCCACGGCCTCCCGGGCGCGCTGCATCGGGCTGACCGTGGCCACGGGGGTGGGCTCGGGAGACGGGTCGGGCGAGGAGAACTCGGCGGCCGAGCCGCCTGCTGCCGACGGGACGCTGGCCCAGTCCGGGGGCGGCGCGCTGGTGTCCCAGCCCCCGCCGGAGTCCTCGCCGCGACCGGACGCGATGCCGGCGTCGTCGCGGGCCGACCGGGACGGGCCGGCCGGCTCGTCCCAGCCGCCCGAGCTCGACCCCTGGCTGGCCGGTGCGGCCGGCGTGGGCGTGGAGCCCGCGGGGCCGGCGGACGCCGCCGGCGAACCGCCGGAGGTGCCGGGCGCCGGGGCGCCCTCGGGGGTGGGGATGCCCTCGACGACCGCGTTGACGCCGAGCACCTCGACGAGCGCCTGGCGCACCAGCTCGGCGTGCTGGCCGCGGCGGAAGGTGTTGGCCAGGCCGACGGTGGAGATGCCGAGCAGCAGGCGCTGGCCGTCGTAGTCGAGGACCTGGGCGTGCTCGGACAGGAACGTCCACGTCGTGCGCTTGATCGAGAAGATCTTGGCGAGCACGTCCGGCCACGACCGGCGGATCGCGGCGGTGTCGACGCCGCCCGGCATGGGCATCGAGGCCACGGGGGCGGGGCCCTCGGCAGGCTGCTCCACGACCGGAGACTCGGCGGCCCGATGCTCGGCGGCCGGACGCTCCGGTGCGGAACGGTCCGGTGTGGGGCGCTCAGGGGCCGGTCGCTCGGGTGCGGGGCTCTCGGGCGCCGCGGCGGCGGGCGCCTGCTCGCGCGAGGGAGCGGGGTGCTCGGCCGCGGGCTCCGGGCGCTCGTCCGCCGGCGCGGGGGCCGCGGCGGGCGCAGGGCTGGCAGGGGCGGGGGACGGCGCGGGACGGCTGAACTGGACCGGCGGCGCCGAGGGGGCCGGCGCGCCACCCGCCCCGACGTCGAGGCGACGCTCGAGGCGGTCCAGGCGCGCGGCATACCCGCTCTCGCCGGAGGCGCCGGGCAGCAGCACGCGGGCGCAGATCAGCTCGAGCTGCAGGCGTGGCGCGGTGGCACCGCTCATCTCGGTCAGGCCGGCGTTGACGATGTCGGCAGCGCGGGTCAACGCCCCGGAGCCGAACGCGGCGGACTGCTGGCGCATCCGCTCAAGCTGGTCCTCGGGCAGGCCGCGCAGCACCGCGGACGCACCGTCGGGCACCGCCGCGACGACGATGAGGTCGCGCAGCCGCTCGAGCAGGTCCTCGACGAAGCGCCGGGGGTCGTGACCGGTCTCGATGACCTTGTCGACCTGGCGGAACACCGACCCCGCGTCGCCCACGGCGAGCGCGTCGATCGTGGCGTCGAGCAGCTCGCCCTCGGTGAAGCCGAGCAGCGCGGCGGCACCCTCGTAGGTCAGCCCCTCGGGCCCGGAGCCGGCGATGAGCTGGTCGAGCACCGACAGCGAGTCACGCACCGACCCACCACCGGCGCGGACGACGAAGGAGAGCACGCCCGGCGCGACCGCCACGCCCTCGGACTCGCACAGCTGGCCGAGGTAGTCGGTGAGCACCTGAGGCGGGACGAGGCGGAACGGGTAGTGGTGGGTGCGGGAGCGGATCGTGCCGATGACCTTCTCGGGCTCGGTCGTCGCGAAGACGAACTTCACGTGCTCCGGCGGCTCCTCGACGATCTTGAGCAGGGCGTTGAAGCCCTGCGGCGTCACCATGTGCGCCTCGTCGATGATGTAGATCTTGTAGCGGCTCTGGGCCGGCCCGTAGGAGGCGCGTTCGCGCAGGTCACGAGCGTCGTCGACACCACCGTGGCTGGCCGCGTCGATCTCGATGACGTCGACGGAGCCGGACCCGCCGCGGGCCAGCGCCACGCACGACTGGCACGTGCCGCACGGGATCGGGGTCGGCCCCTCCTCGCAGTTGAGGCAGCGGGCCAGGATGCGGGCGCTGGTCGTCTTGCCGCAGCCGCGCGGGCCGCTGAACAGGTAGGCGTGGTTGACCCGCCCCGTGCGCAGCGCCTGCATCAGGGGCTCGGTCACGTGCTCCTGGCCGATGACGTCGGCGAAGGACTCGGGCCGGTAGCGGCGGTACAGGGCGGTGGACACGAAGGAACCCTAACGGCGACGGGTGACATGCGGGCGGGGTACGTCCCCAGCCCGCGGCTTCCCGCCGGACCTGCGACGCTCCGGCGGAGGTGCCGGGGCCTCACCCGGCTCGGCGGCCATCGCCTCCATGGCCTCGATCGCCTCCTGCACGATCGCCCGCATCGCCTTCTCGGCGCGGGCCGGGTCGCCGCCCTGGATGGCGTCGCTGACCTCGGCGTGCAGGCGCAGCGCCTCGGGCTCGGGGCGCGCCGGCATGAGGTGGTGGTGCGTGCGGCCGGCGAGCACCTCGGCGACGACCTGGGTCAGGCCGGCGAACATCTCGTTGCCCGAGCCCTCGAGCACGGCGTGGTGGAACTCGATGTCGTGCCGCAGGTACTCCTCGAGGTCGCCCTTGCGCGCCGAGACCGACATGCCGATGACGGCCGCGGTGAGCCGGCCGCAGTGCTCGGGGGTGGCGTTGCGGGCCGCGAGCGCCGCGGCGACCGGCTCGACCGCGGTGCGCAGCTGGCTCAGCGAGGACAGCTGCTCCATCCGGTCGGCGCCGGCCAGGCGCCAGCGGATCATCCGGGGGTCGAAGATGTTCCACTCGGTGCGCGGCAGCACGGTGACCCCGACGCGGCGCCGGCTGGTGACGACGTGCATGGACTCGAGGACCTTGACGACCTCGCGGACCACCGTGCGCGAGACGCCGTAGCGGGCCTCGAGCTGTTCGAGCCGCAGCACCTCGCCCGGAGCGGGCTCGCCCGCGACGATGGCAGGGCCGAGGCGTGAGAGGACCCGCTCATGCAGGCCCGGCGTCGTCATGAGACCACTGTAGTCGGGATTACGTCATATCAATTCTGGGTTAAGTCTTGATTTCATGACATCAACAGCGGACAGTGGTCCGCAGCCATCAACCCCCTGGAGCACCGCATGACCCTCACCACGCCCCCGGCCCGCCGCCCGATCGCGGTCGTCATGGGTGTCTCCGGCTCGGGCAAGACCACGGTCGGCCAGGAGCTCGCGGCACGGCTGGGGGTCCCGTACGCCGACGCCGACGAGTTCCACCCGCCGGCCAACATCGCCAAGATGTCGGCCGGCGTCCCGCTCGACGACACCGACCGCGCACCGTGGCTGCGGGCCATCGCCGGCTGGCTGGCCGACCACCGGGCCACCGGCGCAGTGGTCAGCTGCTCGGCCCTCAAGCGCCGGTATCGCGACGTGCTGCGCGCGCCCGTCGGTCACCTGCCGTTCCTGCACCTGGACGGCGACCCCGGTGTGGTCGCGCAGCGGGTGGCCGGGCGCCCCGGCCACTTCATGCCGGCCTCGCTGGTCGCCTCCCAGTTCGCCGACCTCGAGCCGCTCGGGTCCGACGAGGAGGGCATGGTCGCCGACCTCGCCGCCCCCGTCGACGACGTGGTGGCGCGCTTCACGGCATACCTGTCGGACCACCCGGTCCCGGCCTGACCCACGCCACCGACCAACCCCACCGACCCACCTACCCGACCACCCACCAGGAGAAGACGTGAGCACTTCCGCCCTCGTCGCCGCAGCGGCCCCTGCCGCCAGCGACCCGCGGCTGATCGCCGCCGCCCTCATCGGCATCGGCCTCATCGTGCTGCTGATCACCAAGGTCAAGCTGCACCCCTTCCTCAGCCTGACCCTCGGGGCGGTCGCGGTCGGCGCCATCGCCGGGATGCCGCTGGCCGACACCCTCGACAGCTACGGCAAGGGCGTCGGCGCCACCGTCGCCAGCGTCGGCACCCTGATCGCGCTCGGGGCGGTGCTCGGCCGGCTGCTGGCCGACTCCGGCGGCGCCGACCAGATCGTCGACACGATCGTGGGCCGGGCCAGCACCCGCGCGCTGCCGTGGGCGATGGCGCTCGTCGGCGCGCTGATCGGCCTGCCGATGTTCTTCGAGATCGGGCTGGTCCTGCTGATCCCGGTCATCCTGCTGGTCTCCCGGCGCTCGGGCCTGCCGCTGATGCGCGTCGGCATCCCCGCCCTCGCCGGCCTGTCGGTGATGCACGGCCTCGTGCCGCCGCACCCCGGCCCGCTCGTCGCGGTCGCCGCGCTCAAGGCCGACCTCGGCATCACCCTGGGCCTCGGCGTCCTCGTCGCCATCCCGACGGTCATCATCGCCGGCCCGCTCTTCTCCCGGTATGCCGCACGCTGGGTCCCGGTCCAGGCTCCCGACCTGTTCGTGTCGCGGTCGGAGGCCGACGCCGGGCACCGCGTCAGCGACGGCCCCGGCACGCTCGCGGCCGAGGCTGCCACGCAGACCCGCCGCCCGAGCTTCGGCGCCACGCTGTTCACCGTCCTGCTGCCCGTCGTGCTCATGCTCGGCAAGGCGCTGGCCGACATCTTCCTGCCCAAGGCCGACGGCACCCGCGTGGTCCTCGACTTCCTCGGCACCCCGCTGGTCGCGCTGATGCTGGCCGTCCTCGTCGCCATGGTCACCCTCGGTCGTGGCGCCGGCCTGACCCGTGAGGGCATCGCGAAGTCGGTGGAGCAGTCGTTCCCGCCGATCGCCGGCATCCTGCTGATCGTCGCCGCCGGCGGGGGCTTCAAGCAGGTGCTCGTCGACACCGGCATCGGCGACATCATCGCCAAGGCGGTCGCCGGCAACGGCGCCTCGCCGCTGCTGCTCGCCTGGGTCGTCGCGGTGCTGATCCGGCTCGCGACCGGCTCGGCCACCGTCGCCACGATCACCGCCTCGGGCATCCTCGCCCCGGTGGCCGCCGGCCTCTCGCCGACGCACACCTCGCTGCTGGTGCTGGCGATCGGCGCCGGGTCGCTGTTCTTCAGCCACGTCAACGACGCCGGCTTCTGGCTGGTGAAGGAGTACTTCAAGGTCGACGTGGTGCAGAACGTCAAGACGTGGTCGGTCATGGAGACGCTGATCTCCGTCGTCGGCATCGTCCTGGTGCTGCTGCTCGGCCTGGTGCTGTAGGCGGGTGCCCGCCTGACGCGCGGCCCCGGACCCGTTGTGGTCCGGGGCCGTTCGCGTGTCGGCGCGTGCCGGCCCGGCACTCCTGAGACTTGTGCGGGTCAGGACACCGAAAAGCCTCAGGGCTGACCTGCTCAGGGCATGAAAGGACCCCCCGCGTACCTGGAAGAGCTCACCTGCCCTTGCTGCCTTCCGGCCCTGGGGGAGTTCAGTGAGGTACCACCACACGGGGGGTCTGCGCCCACTCTAGAGCAGGGGTCCGGCGGCGCCGAAATCGGCCACGCGGCGGGGCTGCCCGGGGCCGCCGGGGCCGATTGGGGAACTGGCCCCGGTGTCGGGTAACCTCCTCCGCGGAGGATTCGCATAGCGGCCTAGTGCGCACGATTGGAAATCGTGTTGGGATAAAACCCTCGGGGGTTCAAATCCCCCATCCTCCGCCATCGAGAACGGTCCCCGGCGCTTGCTTCGGGGACCGTTCTCGTTTGCGGAGCGCTCGGGATTTGGGAGGAGCGCAGCGACGGCTCCCCATCCTCCGCCTCAGCGACGCAGCTGCTGGCCGTCCCGCAGGCCACGGCGCAGCACCACGCCGGCAACCACGAGTGCGGGCAGCACGAGCAGGTCGCCCGGGGTCACCGCGTGGGACTCCATGAACGTCCACAGGCTCGGCTCGTGCACGGGGTCGGCCAGCAGCCACACCCCCGAGGCCGCCACGACCGTCAGGGCCACCCACAGGCTCCGACCCCGCCGCCAGGCCCACACCGTGACGGCGACGAGCAGCAGCAGCGCCGGCACGGCGAACCACAGCTGCCCCGTGTCCAGCGCCGGGTCGTGGTGCAGCTCCCCCGCCAGGACCAGACCCATTCCCACGCTCCCTCGTCCCTGCATCGACTCCCCTGCCTGCAAACCGGCGTCCACTGTGCAGGGGTTCTCGGCGCACGGGTTCCGCCAATCGGGTGAGCAAGGGGTCCCACGGCCCTCCCCCCGGGGGCCGCAAGTCCCTGTCCCGCCGCTGCCGCGCCCACGGATGCTTCAGGCATGAGCCAGACCCAGCACACCCCCGTCGTCGTGGTCGGCGTCGACGCTTCCGAGAACGGCCAGATCGCGCTGCGCTGGGCCCTCCAGCAGGCCCGCCTGACGGGTGCCGAGCTGCACGCCGTGACGGCGTGGGAGGTGTCCGCGGCCTACGGCTACGTGCCGATGTACACCGACGTCGACCTCGAGGGCGACGCCCGCAAGCAGCAGGACGTCGCCCTGGAGCAGGTGGCGCGTGAGGCCGAGGGCGTGCCAGTGGTGCGCCAGATCGTGCGCGGCCACGCCGCCGAGGCGCTGCTGGACGCGGCCCGCGACGCGGACCTGCTCGTCGTGGGCAGCCGTGGGCACGGCACGTTCGCCGGCACCCTGCTCGGGTCGGTCAGCCTGCAGTGCGTCCACCACGCCCACTGCCCGGTCGTGGTGGTCCCCCGCCGCTGAACCCGGCACGAACGGCAGCGGTCAGGACAGCAGCAGGTATGGCGGGTGCGCGGCGAGCGCGCGCCCCTCACCGACGTGGCGACCCAGGGCGAGCGCGCCGTCCAGCGCGGTGCCGAGCGCCGGCGCCAGGTCGAGCCCGAGCAGGCCGACCGCGTCGTCGAAGGCGGCGCGGACCGCCGGCAGCTCCAGCAGCCCGCCGACGGCGAACAGGGTCGCCCCACGCACCGCCGCGGCTCCGGCGGCCAGCGTGCGGGCCAGCTCGTGTCCCGCCTCGCGGCAGATCGCCGCCGCCGCCGGGTCGGTGGGCGCCAGCGCGCCGACCACGGGGGCCAGCGCCGCGAGCTCGGCCGGCGCGCTGCGGCCGGTCATCACCGCCCGCGGCCAGGTGTAGGGGTCTCCCCACAGGTCGGTGACCGTCTCGAGCAGGTCGGCCGAGCCGTCGTCGAGGCCGTCGCGGTGGCGCAGCGCGGCCTGCAGCCCCTGCAGGCCGATCCACGCACCCGAGCCCCGGTCACCCAGCACGTGGCCCCAGCCGTCGCCGCGGTGCCACACAGCGTCGAAGTCGGTGGCGAGCATGACCGCGCCGGTGCCGGCTGCCAGCACCGCGCCCGGCCGGACCTCCCCCAGCGCCCCGACGAGGCTGGCGACAGCGTCGCTGGTGACGACCACCCGCCGGGCAGCGACCGCTGACGCGACGTGCTTGAGCACCTCGCCGGGTTCCGCCAGCGTGGTCAGGCCCCGCATGGACCAGACCACCACGTCCGGCGGGGAGGTGAGCTGCGCGGCATACGAGGACAGGACGGGCAGCAGCGCGGGGACGTCGATGCCGCCCTCGCCGATGTGCGCCCCGTCGGCGAGCACCGTTGCGCCGCGGGCAGATCCGTTGGCCCAGGCGACACGCATGCCGGAGCCGCCGACGTCGACGCCGAGGACGACGGTCACGGGGTCACTTGCTCATGCCGGCGGTGAGCCCGGCGACGATCTGCTTGGTGGCGACGAGGAAGAGCAGGATCAGCGGCACGGTCGCGATGACCAGCCCGGCGAACAGCGCCGACCAGTTGGTGGAGTACTCGCCGAAGAAGCTGGTGAGGCCGACCGGCACGGTGTACTTCTCCCGGGAGCGCAGCAGCACCAGCGGGAAGAGGAAGTCGTTCCAGATCGGCACGAAGCGGAAGACGACAACGGTCGCCACGGCCGGCTTGACCAGCGGCACCATGATCCGCACGAACGTCTGCCACGTGTTCGCGCCGTCGATGGTCGCGGCCTCCTCCAGCTCCGGCGGCAGCTGGCGGAAGAACGTGGTGAGCACGAAGACCGAGAACGGCACCCCGGCCGCGGCGTAGACCAGCATCAGCCCGAAGCGGGAGTCGACCAGGCGCATGCCGTCGAGCAGGTAGAACACCGGCAGGATCGCCAGGTGGATCGGCAGCATCAGCCCGCTGACGAACACCGACTCAAGCACCGAGAAGATCCGCGATCGGGTCCGGGCCAGGGCGTAGGCGGCCATCGTCGAGACCGCGGTGGACAGCACCACCGCACCGACCGTGACGAGAAGCGAGTTGAGGAAGTAGTCGCCGAAGTGCCCTTCGGTCCAGGCGACCTTGTAGCTGTCGACCGACGGCGGCCACGGCATCGACAGCGGCTTGTTGTAGAGGTCGGCGGTGGTGCGGAAGGAGTTGAGCACCATCAGGACCAGCGGCACCAGCGCGCCGACGGCGTAGGCCCACAGCGCGACACTGCCGACCAGGCCACCCACCGGGCGCGGCTTGCGCCCGCGCGGCGACGGGCCCGGTATGCCGGTGGGCCGGCTCGCGCGGTCGGTGCCGGGTGCGAGGGTGGTGGTCATCCGGCGATCCGCTCCTCGGTGCGACGCAGCACCCGCGTCGCGATGACGGCCCCGCCGAAGATGACGAGGAACAGCAGCGTGGCCATCGCCGAGGACACCCCGATCGCGTTGGTCGAGCCGTTCTCGAAGGCCGTGCGGTAGAACAGCAGCGACATGAAGTCCGTTGCGCCGGCAGGGTTTCCGGTCGACCCGCCGAGGGCGTAAGGCAGCGCGAACGCCTCCATCGCGAAGATGAACGTCAGCACGCTGACCGTGCCGATCGCCGGGACCAGCAGGGGGAAGACGATCGAGCGGAACGTCTGCCAGTGGCTGGCGCCGTCGACCCGCGCGGCCTCGGACAGCTCCTCGGGCACGCCGCCGAGGGCCGCGCCGTAGAGCAGGACGGGGAAGCCGACCCACTGCCAGGCACTGACCAGGATGACGACCCACATGGCCGTGCCGGGGTCACCCAGCCACGGGACCGCGAGGCTGCTCAGGCCGACCTGCCGGAGCAGGGCGTTGACCGGGCCGAACGTCGGCGACAGCAGCAGCGTCCACAGGTAGCCGATGACGATCGGGCTGACCAGGTAGGGCATCGCGTAGAGCGTCTGCAGCGCCCGCCGGGTCCGTGGCCGGCGGTGCAGCAGGACGGCGATGCCCAGCCCGAGGGTGTTCTGCACGACCATCGTGCCGGCGAAGAACGCCAGGTTGTGGCCGAAGGCCCGCGGCAGCTGGCTCCTGAACGGCTCCTGCGTGAAGAGCGCGTGGAAGTTGTCCAGTCCCGCGAAGCCCCCGCGCGCCGTGCCCTGCCACGAGAAGAACGCGTAGCTGAGGGCGGACGCCATCGGGTAGAGCACGAAGATCCCGAAGAGGATCAGCGCGGGGGCGACGAAGAACAGGCCGCTGCGGCGGGTCATGCGCTCACTCTCAGGCCTGGGGCTTGAACCACTGGGAGACGCCGGTCTGCAGGTCCTTGCTGACCGCGGGGGCGTCCTTCTTGCCGAGCAGCAGCTCCTGGATGCCGGTGCCGAGCAGGTCGGTGCCGGTGGGGGTCCCGTAGCGGAAGTCGGTCAGCAGCAGGTACGGCGAAGGGTTCTTGGCGTAGGCGTCGGCCATCTGCTTGAGCAGCGGGTCGTTGTAGGTCACGCCGGGCACGGCGGAGAGCTGCTTGACCTTGTCGGCGACGAGCTGGCCGAACTCCTTGGTCGACATCCACTTGACCAGGTCGAGGCTGGCCTTCTGGGCGTCCGACTTCGCCGAGACACCGAAGGAGCCGTCGGCGTAGCCGGGCGTGCTCGGGGTGGACTCGGCCGGGCCGGGCACCTGGAAGACGCCGAGCTTCAGGCCCGGGTTCTGCTTCTGGAAGAAGCCGAGCTCGAAGGAGCCACCGGGGAACATCGCGGCCTTGCCGGAGCTGAACAGGACCTGGGCGTCGGTGTAGGCCACGCCGACCGCGCTGTCCGGCAGGTAGGGCTTGAGGTCGCTGATCGCCTTGACCGAGGCCACCCAGGCCGGGTCGGCGAAGGTCTTCTGCCCGGACATCACGGCCTTCTCGAAGCTCGCGCCGCCGAAAGTCGAGGCACCGACGACCTCCTGCACGATCGGCAGGGTCCAGGAGTCCTTGGCGCCGACCGCCATCGGCGTGACGCCCTGCTCCTTCAGCCGGGCGTTGAGCGCGATGAACTCGGCCCACGTGGTCGGCGGCTTCACGCCGACCTGGGTGAAGAGGTCCTTGTTGTAGAACATCTGCAGCGTCTGCTTGGCCAGCGGCACGGCATAGGTCTTGCCGTCCTTGCCCTGCGCGCTCTTGACGACGTTGGCGTCCCAGCCGGACAGGTCGACCTTGCCGTCCAGCGGCACCAGGCTGCCGGCGGCGACGGTCGGCTGGAGCTGGCCGTAGGAGCGGACCTGGGCGACGTCGGGGCCGCTGGAGCCGGCGAGGCCGGTGGTGAGGATCTGGTTGTACTCGGTGTTCTTGAACGCCTTGAAGTCGACCTTCACCCCGGGGTGGGCCTTCTCGTAGACGGCGAAGATGTCGTTGTACGCCGCGACGTCCTCGGTCCGCCACGACCACACCGAGATCGTGGTGTCGCCGCCGGAGCCCGAGCCGCTGGTCGACGAGCTCGAGGGCGCGCACGCCGAGAGCGCCAGCGCGCCCGCAACCATCGCGACCGCGGCCCAGCCACGTCGGTTCGTCATTGCCATTGCCCTGTCTCCTGTTCGTGTGCCTGCGCAGTGTGCTGGACGGCCCGCAAGGCTGCGGCAACCGACCCGTGGTGTGTCTCGATCGCCTCGCGTGCCCCGTCGACCGGTATGCCGGCCAGCAGGCTCACGAGCGCGGGCTTGAGCTCGCCCTCGGCCGCCACGAGGGCGGACCGGGCGGAGGCCTCGTCGGCGCCGCTGGCCTCGCACAGGATGCGGACCACCCGCCCGCGGAGCTTGGCGTTGGTGGCGACGACGTCGACCATGAGGTTGGACCAGGTGCGGCCGAGGCGGACCATGACGGCGGTCGAGAAGCTGTTGAGCACCAGCTTCTGGGCGGTGCCGGCCTTGAGCCGGGTGGAGCCGGTGATGACCTCGGGGCCGGTGTCGGGGGCCAGCAGGTGGTCGGCCAGCCCGCCCAGCTCGGCGTGGGGGTGGGCGGTCACCAGCACGGTGAGCGCACCGCGGGCGCGGGCCGCCTCGAGCGCTCCCCCGACGAACGGGGTGCGGCCGGAGGCGGTCAGGCCGACCGCGACGTCGCCGGGGGTCAGCGCGGACGCCTCCCGGGCGCCGAGCGCGGCGTCGTCCTCGACGTTCTCCACCGCGCGCAGCAGGGCCTCCTGGCCGCCGGCGTGGTGGGCGACGAAGAGGCCCTCGGGAGCGTTGAACGTGGGCAGCAGCTCGGCTGCGTCGAGGACGGCCAGGCGGCCGGAGGTGCCGGCGCCGAAGTAGTGCACCGAGCCGCCGGAGCGGAGCCGGGCGACGGTCCCGTCGACGGCGCGGGCCAGCTCGGGCAGGACGTCGGCCACGGCCGGGGCCACGCGGGCGTCCTCGGCGTTGATCGTGCGCAGCAGCTCCAGCGTGCTCATCGCGTCGATCGCGTGCGTGCCCGGGTGACGCTCCTCGGTCGGAGCCGTCACCGAGACCTCGGGAGCTCCGGCCACCGCGTCGTTGATCACGACCCGGAGGTTACTTTCTCACCAATCACCCGTCAATGATGTCAATGACTTTCGAGATGGTGGCCCGAGACGGCGCTGCGGGTGGACCGCACGGCCTGCAGCGCGTCGGGCAGGTTCCGCTGCGCCACGGCGATGTAGAGGCAGTCCACGACGGTCAGCGCGGCGATCCGGCTGGCGGTGGCGCCCGAGCGCAGCGAGGTCTCGCGGGCCGCGGTGGTCAGGACGAGATCGGCGGCCCGGGCCAGCGGGGAGTACGGGAAGTTGGTGATGGCCACGGTCGTCGCACCGCGGGACTTGGCCAGCTCCAGGGCCTCCAGGGTCTCGCGGGTCGTGCCGCTGTGCGAGACGCCCACTGCGACGTCGCCCTTCTGCAGCAGGGCCGCGCTGGTCAGGGCGATGTGCGGGTCGCTCCAGGCGAACGTCACCACGCCGATGCGGTGCAGCTTCTGCTGGAGGTCGGCGGCCACGACCGCGCTGGCCCCCGAGCCGCACACGTCCACCCGGCGGGCCGCGGCGATGCACCGGGCGGCCTCGGTCAGGGTCGCGCGGTCGAGCTGGTCGGCGGTCTCCTCCACCGCGCTGGCGTCGGCGAAGGCGATCTTGCGGATGACGTCGTCGACGGAGTCCTCGGCGCTGATGTCGCTCTTGGGCGCCGAGACGGTGCGCGGCTGGGCCGACTCCTCGGCCAGGGCCAGGCGCAGCTGCGGGTAGCCGGGCAGCCCCAGCCGCTTGCAGAACCGCAGGACGGTGGTCTCCGACGTCTCGGCGGCGGCCGCCAGCTCGCTGATCGTCAGCGCGGCAGCGGCACGGGCGTCGGCCAGGACCCGTTCGGCGACACGGTCCTCCGCGGGGGACAGGGTCGGCCGCACGGCGCGCAGGCGCACCAGCAACGACGTCGCCCCGGTCGGGGAGGCCACGGGCTGGGGGTCCGATGTGGAGGTCACGACTCGACCCTACGACCTACCGGCTCACCACGGACCAGCCTTGCGCAACAAGGGCATCGGGCTGGCGCTCGGAGTCCAGCAGCACCCCCCGGCCGCCCACGACCCGGACCCCGTCGACGAAGACCCCGCGACCGGCATACAGGGCATCGGTGGCGTAGCGCCACCGCAACTGGACCGGTCCGGCCGGCACCTCGGCGGCCGCCTGCACCCACCGTCGGGTGCCGCTGGTGGCGACCGTGCCGTCGGTGCTGTGGAGCTCGCCGCGGTCCCGGACGGTGAACGGCAGCGACGTCCACGTCTGCCCGCCGTCGGTGCTGGACTCCAGGGTCAGCGGGTCGCTCTCCTCGGTGTCGACGAAGAGGTCGAAGGACAGCCGGGAGGGGTCGGCGTCGGCCAGGACCGGCGTGGTCAGCGTCGCCGTCGTGGCGTCGGCCGTGCCGCTCCACCACTCGGTCCGCCCGTGCCGGGGCTCAACGCCCAGCGAGAGCGCCAGGCCCTGCGCGATCTCCCGGCGCGCCGGGTTGTTGCTGCCCCAGCCGCGGCTCGGGTGGACCCGGTTGGTCAGCAGGATCGCGAACGAGCGCGACATGAAGTCGATGACGATCGACGTGCCGGTGAAGCCGGTGTGCCCGGCGGTGGTCGGGCTGGACAGGCCGGACATGTACCAGCGCTGGTCGAGCTCGAAGCCCAGGCCGTGCGAGTCACCGGGGAAGGCCTGGTTCATGTTGGTGATCATCTGGCGCACGCTGTCCCCGCTCAGGACGCGGTGGCCGCGGTAGGTGCCGCCGTTGAGCAGCGCCTGGGCGAGGACGGCCAGGTCGTGCGCGGTGGAGAACACCCCGGCGTGGCCGGCGACGCCGCCGAGGGACCAGGCGTTCTCGTCGTGGACCTCGCCCTGCACCATCCCCCGCGGCGGGCTGGCCTCGAACTCGGTGGCCGCGGCGCGTTGCTTGTCCAGCGGGTTGTAGCCGGTGTCGCTCATGCCCAGCGGTCCGGTGACCCGCTCGCGCAGCACCTGGTCCAGTCCCTGGCCGGTCTGCTGCTCGACGAGGACGCCCAGCGTGATGAGGTTGAGGTCCGAGTAGAGGTAGGTCGTGCCGGGCGCGTGGGACGGCTTGGCGTCCATCACCATCTGGATCCGGGAGGCCTTGTCGGGGCGGGCGCTCCACAGCGGCAGCCAGGCCGGCAGGCCCGAGGTGTGCGTCAGCAGCTGGCGCACCGTGATGGCGTCCTTGCCGTTGGCGGCGAACGCCGGCAGGTAGGTCGCGACCGGGGCGTCGAGGTCGATCGCGCCGCGCTCGACCTGCTGCATCACCATGATCGAGGTGAACAGCTTGGACACCGAGGCCAGGTCGAAGAGGGTGTCCTCGCGCATCGGCTGCCACTGGTCGCGCGGCAGCTCGGTGCCCTGCGCGTCGGCGTAGCGCAGCGCCCAGCCGCTCGCCTCGCTGCGCACGACGGCCCCGTCGTGGCCCACGAGGGCGACCGCGCCGGCATACAGCGGGTGGGTGGAGCCGCTCGGCTCCTCCCACCCCCGGATCCGGGCGAAGCTGGCGTCGAGGGGTGCGGGGTCCATGCCGAGCTGCTCCGGGGTGCGCTGCCGCAGCACCGTGCCGGCGGGCGCGAACCCGGTGAAGGGCGCGTCGAACCGGCCGCTGCGGCGGGCGTCGTCGTGGGCGTGCGCGCTCGCGGCGGTGGAGGCGGTCGCGGGGGTGCTGGCCATCAGCGAGCAGCCAACCACGAGGGCGAGCAGGCCGGCGCCGAGGGTGCGTCGCGGGGTCATCGCCGGCTCACGCCCCGGGGTAGAGCAGGTAGGGCCTGCGGGCGCGCTCGAACGCGCTGAGCTCCTGCGCCCAGGCCCCGGTCACGTCGTCGGCGGTGGCGCCCGCGCTGACCATGTCACGCAGGCGGGTCGAGCCGGTGACCTTGTCGATCCAGTAGGGCCGCGCCAGGTCGTAGCTGTCGTAGCGCCACCCGAACTGGGGGTAGAGGGCCTTGGCCGCGACGAGCATCTCGACGCCGACCCGCAGCGGGTCGAACCGGCGCGGGTCGGTGACCTCGACCTGCACCCCGCCGCAGACGGTGTTGACGAACTTGTTGAAGGTCGGGGTGAAGTAGGCCTCGCGGAAGGCGGTGCCGGGCAGGTCCAGTGCACTGAGCCGCTCGGCCCAGCGGTAGTCGACCCACGGCGCCCCGATGAGCTCGAACGGGCGGGTCGTGCCCCGCCCCTCGGACAGGAGGGTGCCTTCGAACATGCCCATGCCCGGGTAGACCAGGGCGGTGTCGGGCGTGGGCATGTTGGGGCTGGGCATGACCCACGGCAGCCCGGTGCCGGCATACGGCAGGTCCCGACGCCAGCCGCGGACGGCGACGACGGTGAGCTCCGCGAGGCGACCCCCTGCGTCCCCCTCGAGGAACTCGCCGTCGAAGAAGCGGGCCAGCTCGCCGACGGACATGCCGTGCGCCTGGACGATCTCCTTCAGTCCCACGCCGCTGGTCCAAGGGGGCGTCATCATCGGGCCGCGGGCGGTGCCGCCGACCGGGTTGGGCCGGTCGAGGACGACGAAGCGTGCCCCGGTCGCGACAGCGGCGCGCATGGCCGTGTACATGGTCCAGATGTAGGTGTAGAAGCGGGCGCCGACGTCCTGGATGTCGAAGACGACGGTCTCGACCCGGGCGGTGCGGAACATCCCGGCGAGCTTGTCGGCGGAGGCGCCGTAGGTGTCGTAGACGGTGACCCCGGTGCGCAGGTCGGTGCTCGTGCCCTCGCTCGAGCCGGCCTGGGCCGTGCCGCGGAAGCCGTGCTCCGGGCCGAACACCGCGACCACGTTGACCGCGCCGGAGCCGACCATCTCGTCGACGATGCTGCGGCGGTCGCGCAGGATCCCGGTCGGGTTGGTGATGATGCCGACCCGTTGACCGCGCAGCTCCGACCAGCCGTCGCGGGCCTGTCGCTCGGCACCGGTGGTGACCGTGCCGTGGCCGAGGCCTGTGCGCCCGTGGTCGTCAGGCTCGTCGATGCCGGTGTCGCTGCGCGTGTCACCGGCGGCGCGCGCCGAGGCGGCGGACAGGGGCATTGCGGCCAGGCCGAGCCCGGCGGCGCCGAGCAGCCGGCGGCGGTTGATCTCGCTCATGGTGGAGACGTCCTCGAGGTCGGTGGGTCGTCAGTAGGTGAGGCCGTGGCCGAAGGGGTAGAGGACCGACTGCGGGTCGCCCTTGGCCGGGATGTCGACGGGGAGCTTGCCGCTCGGCGCGACCTCGCCGGTGATGAGCCGCACCGCGGACTCGATCGCCACAGGGCTGTAGGAGTAGGTCGCCAGGTAGGTCTTGACGCCCGGCAGGTAGGCGATGTCGTAGGGGTCGCGGACCGCGACGACGATGACCGGCTTGCCGGTGGCGAGCAGCTGCTGGACGAGCCGCTGCTGACCGGCCTTGGGGTCGGTGACCGTGGTGTCCCAGGCCTTCATCGTGGTGACGACGACGGCGTCCTTGTCGGCCGCCGCGGCCACCGCGGAGGCGATCGCCGCGTCGCTGGGCGCACTGCCGGTCTGGACGGTCTGGGGCGTGGCGCCGCGCCGGGCGAGCCCGTCGGCGAGGGTCTGCGTGGTGCCCACCCCGTAGCCGGTGACGAGCACCTTCTTGCCGCCCGCCGCATACGGCAGGGTCTTGTCGTCGTTGGCGACCAGCGTGCCGGTGCGGTCGGTGACGGCGTCGGCGGCCGCGAGGTGCGCGGGGGTGCCGACGACGCCGGAGACCTTGGCGGGGTCGGTCCAGGAGTGGGTGATGACGCCGCGCTTCCACTTCAGCGTGAGGATCCGGCCGACGCTCTCGTCGAGCCGCTTCTGGCTGATCCGGCCGGAGCGCACCGCGCCCAGGACCGCGTTGTAGGCGTCGTCCATCGCCGGGGCCATCAGCAGCTGGTCGGCGCCGGCGAGGATCGCCCGGACCGCCACCTCGGCGTCGCCGTACTTGTCCCGAACCCCTTGCATGGCAAGGGAGTCCGTCGTGATGACGCCGTTGAAGTGGAGCTGGTCGCGCAGGATGCCGGTGAGGATCGGCTTGCTCAGCGTGGCCGGGTCACCCGAGGGGTCCAGCGCCGGCACGAGCAGGTGCGCGGTCATGATCTCGTCGACCCCGGCCTTGATCGCGGCCTGGAACGGCGGGGCGTCGATCGTCTCCCACTGCTGGCGCGTGTGGGTGATGACCGGCAGGCCGGTGTGGCTGTCGGTGGCGGTGTCACCGTGGCCGGGAAAGTGCTTGGCCGTGGCCGAGATCCGCCCGTCCTCCTGGTAGCCCTTCACCTGCGCGGTGACCATCTGGGAGACGAGGTCGGTGTGCGAGGAGAACGAGCGCGTGCCGATCACCGGGTTGAGCGGGTTGACGTTGACGTCGGCGTCCGGGGCGTAGTCGGTGGTGATGCCCATGGCCTTGAGCTCCTGGCCGGTGATCGCGGCGGCGGTGCGCGCGTCGTCGGTGGAGCGCCCGGCGCCGAGCGCCATGGACCCCGGGAACTGCGTGGCCGGCGGGCCGATGCGCGTGACGACACCCTGCTCCTGGTCGGTGCCGATGAGCAGCGGGATGTGGGCGCCGCTCTCGCGCGCCGCCTGCTGGAGCCCGTTGGACAGGCCGGTGATCTGCTGCGGGTCCTTCACGCTGTCGGTCCACGCGAAGTAGATGACGCCGCCGAGGTGGTACTTCTTCACGACCTCGGCCGGGCTGGCCACGCCGTAGAGCGGGATGTTGCGGGAGTCGGGCGTGGTCGCGTCGGAGCCGTAGACGTTCTGGACGAAGAGCTGACCGACCTTCTCCTCCAACGACATCCGACTCAGGGCCTGCTGCAGGGGACCGTGGGGGCCATGCTCCTCATGGGCCTGGGCGGGAGCCACGGAGGTGGCCGCGAGGGCGAGGCCGAGACCGCCGGCAAGCGCCGCGGAGACGAGCCGTCGGGACGGGAAGGACTGCGGCATGACGCCTCCGGGATGTCAACGATTCACGCATCGTGCGTTCGCTGCGGAAGTTACTCACGTCACAGAATCGGGGTCAACGGTCGGCGGCCAGCCCTGACCAACCCTTTACCTCACCATCCCTGCGACCTCCCGGTATGCCGCGGCCGTCACCGGCATGCCACCCCTCCGGCATGCCGCCCCGCACCAGGGCAGCCTTCGCTCGCACGGTGAATACCAGCCGGGGCCTGTCGGTGGTCGAATGTATGTTCGAACCATGCACCAGGGGGATCATCGTCAGGGGCCCGCGGCCAGCGGGTCCGGTGGCGTGCCCGCTTCGGGGTCGGGTGGTGGTGCGGCGGTGGGGTTCGCGGACCGGTTGGCGGTGGTGGACGCGGCGCGGGAGTCCTTGGTCGGGATCGAGCAGGTGCTGCACCAGTGCCAGGGGCCGGACCTGGGTCCGGCGATGGGTCTGCTGGATGCGCTGGCCTGCCGGGTCGAGGCGGCCAAGGTGGCGGTGCCCGGCGAGGCGTTGGAGCGGGGCGAGGTGGCCTCGTCGTGTGCGACGGCGGCGGGGTGGGTGCTGGAGTGGGCGCCGTCCTACCGGGCCGGTGGGGCCGGTGACCTGGTCAAGGTCGCCCAGGCCTGCATCGGGCGCCCGGTCGGGGCGGGCGCGGCGCACGTGCTGGACCACGGGTCGGTGCAGCGGCTGCGCTCGTGCGTGCTGGACGGCCGGGTCGGGGTGCGCTGCGCCGCGGTGGCGTTGGCGGAGATGGCCAAGCTGGGGCCGCGGCTGACGCCGGCGGCGCTGCCCACGGTGTGGGACG